>NZ_JBFRTN010000012.1:0-14279 GCF_041474095.1 Vibrio sp. 10N.222.54.A3 | reverse complement strand
AGATACGAGATACGAGATATTTTTGAAAAATGGCGCAGACAAGACAAGCAAAAAATGCCAAACATCATGGTGCAATTTCTATTGTCTATTCCTTGTTCTACAGACACAAAAAAGCCGAGCTAATGCTCGGCTTTTGTATTAAGAATCTAGTATAGATTACTCAGCAGCTTCTTCAGCAGCTGGGCGGTCTACAAGCTCAATGTAAGCCATTGGAGCTTTATCACCAGTACGGAAACCACATTTAAGAATGCGAGTGTAACCACCTTGGCGAGCCGCGAAACGCGGGCCTAGTTCATTAAATAGTTTTGCCACAACTTCGTTATCACGAGTGCGAGCAAATGCAAGACGACGGTTAGCAACACTGTCTGTCTTAGCTAGGGTAATCAATGGCTCAATTACGCGACGTAGTTCTTTTGCTTTAGGCACGGTAGTTTTAATAACTTCGTGACGAACAAGAGAGCTAGCCATGTTGCTGAACATCGCTTTGCGATGACTGCTGTTGCGGTTGAGTTGACGACCACTTTTACGATGGCGCATGACCTAATCCTTCTAACTTTTCGATTAATCTTCAGCGATTGACGCTGGTGGCCAGTTTTCTAGACGCATGCCTAGAGAAAGACCACGTGAAGCAAGCACATCTTTAATCTCTGTAAGAGATTTCTTACCAAGGTTTGGCGTTTTAAGTAGCTCAACCTCAGTGCGCTGTACAAGATCACCGATGTAGTGAATCGCTTCTGCTTTCAAACAGTTAGCAGAGCGAACTGTTAGTTCAAGATCGTCTACAGGACGTAGTAGGATAGGATCGAATTCTGGCTTCTCTTCCTTCTCCTCAGGTACACGTACATCACGAAGATCTACGAACGCATCCAGTTGTTCAGCTAAAATAGTAGCTGCACGACGGATTGCTTCCTCAGGTTCTAGAGTACCGTTCGTCTCCATATCGATAACAAGCTTGTCTAAATCAGTACGTTGTTCTACACGTGCCGCTTCTACAGCGTAAGCGATTTTATCAACCGGGCTGTAAGTAGCGTCAACTAGTAGACGACCGATAGGACGCTCATCTTCTTCAGTATGGATACGAGCTGAAGCTGGAACGTAACCACGACCACGTTCTACTTTGATACGCATAGCGATCTCAGCGTTGTCATCCGTTAGGTGACAAATTACGTGCTCAGGGTTAGCGATCTCTACATCACCATCGTGGGTGATGTCACCTGCAACAACAGGGCCTGAGCCTGATTTGTTCAGTGTAATAAACACTTCATCTTTGCCTTCAGCAACGCGTACAGCCAAACCTTTAAGGTTTAGAAGGATTTCCAGGATATCTTCCTGAACGCCTTCTTTAGTGCTGTATTCGTGTAGCACACCTTCAATTTCAACTTCTGTCACGGCACAACCCGGCATAGAAGATAGAAGAATGCGGCGAAGAGCATTACCTAGAGTGTGGCCGAAACCGCGCTCTAATGGCTCAAGAGTTACTTTCGCGTGTGTCGTATTGATCTGTTCAATGTCAACAAGACGCGGCTTAAGAAATTCTGTTACAGAACCCTGCATTGTGTCCTCTCTTTTTTTAACCTTACTTAGAGTAAAGTTCGACGATCAAGTGTTCATTGATGTCAGCTGATAGGTCAGAACGCTCAGGCATACGCTTGAATGTACCTTCCATTTTGCCAGCATCTACTTCAATCCAAGTTGGCTTTTCACGTTGTTCAGCAACTTCTAGAGCCGCTTTAATACGAGATTGCTGTTTAGCTTTCTCGCGGATAGAAACAACGTCGTTTGCCGCTACTTTGAAAGAAGGAACGTTTACAACTTTACCGTTAACTAGAATAGACTTGTGGCTAACTAGTTGACGAGATTCAGCACGAGTGGCGCCAAAGCCCATACGGTAAACTACGTTATCAAGACGACCTTCAAGAAGCTGAAGCAGGTTTGCACCTGTGTTGCCTTTAAGACGTGCAGCTTCTTTGTAGTAGTTGCGGAATTGTTTTTCTAGAACGCCGTAGATACGACGAACTTTTTGCTTCTCACGAAGCTGAACGCCATACTCAGATAGACGACCGCGACGAGCGCCGTGTACACCTGGTGCGTTATCAATTTTACACTTGGTATCGATCGCACGGACACCAGACTTAAGGAATAAGTCAGTACCTTCGCGACGGCTAAGCTTAAGCTTAGGACCCAAATATCTTGCCATGATCTTTCTCCAATATTCCTAGAAACGAAACTTAAACGCGACGTTTCTTAGGTGGACGACAACCGTTATGAGGGATTGGTGTCGCATCAACAATGTTAGTGATACGGAAACCAGCAGCGTTCAGTGCACGAACAGTAGATTCGCGACCTGGACCTGGACCCTTAACCATAACTTCCAAGTTCTTTAGGCCATATTCTTTAGCCATTTCACCACAACGCTCAGCTGCAACTTGTGCTGCGAACGGAGTAGATTTACGAGAACCACGGAAACCTGAACCACCTGCTGTAGCCCATGCAAGAGCGTTGCCTTGACGGTCAGTGATAGTTACGATTGTGTTGTTGAAAGAAGCATGAATGTGCGCTACGCCATCAGCTACTTGCTTGCGTACGCGCTTACGCGCGCGAGTTGGTTGTTTTGCCATTGTACTCTACCTTATCCGACTATTTCTTGATCGGCTTGCGCGGACCCTTACGGGTGCGAGCGTTGGTTTTAGTACGCTGTCCACGTAGTGGTAGACTGCGACGATGACGAAGACCGCGGTAACAGCCAAGGTCCATAAGACGCTTGATGTTCATCGATACTTCACGACGTAGATCACCTTCTACAGTGTACTTAGCTACACCATCACGCAGTTGATCGATCTGCTCTTCAGTTAGTTCACTGATCTTAGCATCTTCAGCAATACCCACTTCAGCTAGAATAGCTTGAGAGCGAGTTTTACCGATACCGTAGATTGCAGTAAGTGCAATTACAGAATGCTTATGATCAGGAATGTTAATGCCGGCTATACGGGCCATTATTCACTCCTAAGGGGTTCATAAAAGAATTATCCGCAGCAAAGCCCGTTATGGATACGCTGCGGCATACTACTTCTTTTGCACGCAAAAGGTAGGCCGAGGAATATACTCGACTCTACCTTGTATTTCAAGTAAAAATTTCTGCTAATTAGCCTTGGCGTTGCTTATGCTTTGGCTCACTGCAAATCACGCGAACGACACCGTTACGCTTGATAACTTTACAGTTACGGCAGATTTTTTTAACGGAAGCACGAACTTTCATTGCTAAACTCCGTAAATGGAATCGAAATTGTTACCACCGAATTAACGGCCGTAACCCTTCAGATTCGCTTTCTTTAACACAGAATCATACTGTTGTGACATCAGATGAGTCTGTACCTGTGCCATGAAATCCATGATAACTACCACTACGATTAGTAGTGATGTGCCGCCAAAGTAGAAACGAACGTTCCACGCGACCATCATGAACTCAGGAATCAGACATATAAAAGTAATGTATAGAGCGCCCGCAAGGGTTAGTCTAGTCATCACTTTATCGATATATTTCGCTGTCTGCTCACCTGGGCGGATACCGGGTACGAATGCACCAGACTTCTTCAAGTTATCAGCTGTTTCACGTGGGTTAAACACCAACGCTGTATAGAAGAAACAGAAGAAGATTATAGCTGCTGCATAAAGCATTACATACAAAGGTTGACCTGGGCTAAGAGCTAATGACACGTCAGTTAACCAACCGAACGCGCTGCTTTCACCATTTTGACCAAACCACTGCGCTAATGTTCCTGGGAACAAAATAATACTTGATGCGAAAATCGCTGGAATAACACCTGCCATATTAATCTTAAGAGGCAAGTGAGAGCTTTGTGCTGCAAAAACTTTACGACCTTGTTGACGTTTCGCATAGTTAACGACGATACGACGTTGACCACGTTCCATGAAAACTACGAAGTAAATAACAGCAAAAGACAATACAGCAATCAACAGCAGAAGAAGCACATGCAATTCACCTTGACGCGCTTGCTCGATTGTTTGACCGATTGCAGAAGGCAATCCAGCAACAATACCTGCAAAAATCAGAATGGAAATACCATTACCGATTCCTCGCTCAGTGATTTGTTCACCTAACCACATTAAGAACATGGTACCAGTTACTAAACTCACGGTAGCAATAAGCGTAAACATGGTTTGGTTGATAACAACCAGATTGTCGACCATGTTTGGTAAGCCTGTTGCGATACCAATAGCTTGGAATGTTGCAAGTACAAGCGTGCCGTAGCGTGTATATTGGCTTATCTTACGACGGCCTGCTTCACCCTCTTTCTTGAGTTCCGCTAACGCTGGATGAACTACAGTTAGCAATTGGACTACGATCGATGCCGAAATGTACGGCATGATACCCAATGCTAATATAGATGCACGCTCAAGAGCACCACCGGAGAACATGTTAAACATTTCTACGATGGTACCTTTTTGCTGATCGAACAAATCGGCAAGTACAGCTGCGTCAATACCAGGGATCGGCACAAAAGAGCCGGCTCGGAATACTAAAAGTGCACCAATTACGAATAATAAGCGCGACTTTAGTTCACTTAAGCCGCTCTGAGCACTACGAAAATCTTGTCCTGGTTTCTTAGCCATCTGTACCTCGTTCCTCGAGATTATTCCTCGATTTTACCGCCTGCAGCTTCGATTGCAGCTTTAGCGCCTTTAGTCACGCGTAGACCTTTAACAGTCACAGCTTTGCTTAGGTCACCAGAAAGAACGATCTTAACAAACTCGATGTTCTTAGTGATAACGTTAGCAGCTTTAAGGCTGTTAAGATCAACTACGTCACCTGTTACTTTCGCTAGCTCAGCTAGACGAACTTCAGCAGACACTAGGCTCTTACGAGAAGTGAAACCGAATTTAGGTAGACGTTGTTTTAGAGGCATTTGACCGCCTTCAAAACCTGGACGAACAGAGCCGCCAGAACGTGACTTTTGACCTTTGTGACCGCGGCCACCTGTTTTACCAAGGCCAGAACCGATACCACGACCTACACGCTTCTTAGAAGGTTTAGAGCCAGCAGCCGGTGATAGAGTATTCAAACGCATTCTGATTACTCCTCAATCTTAACCATGTAGTAAACCTTGTTGATCATACCGCGTACGCACGGTGTATCTTCAAGTTCTACTGTATGGTTGATGCGACGAAGACCTAGACCTTTAAGACACGCTTTGTGCTTAGGTAGGCGACCAATTGAGCTTTTAGTTTGAGTTACTTTAATAGTTGCCATCGTGTGCTTACTCCGAAATAGATTCAACAGTTAGACCACGTTTAGCAGCAACCATTTCTGGTGACTTAACGTCTACTAGAGCACCAATCGTTGCACGAACGATGTTGATCGGGTTCGTTGAACCGTATGCTTTAGAAAGTACGTTATGTACGCCCGCAACTTCAAGTACAGCACGCATTGCACCGCCGGCAATAACACCTGTACCTTCTGCAGCTGGCTGCATGTAAACTTTAGAGCCCGAATGACGACCTTTCACCGGGTGGTGAAGAGTGCCTTCGTTAAGCGATACTGTAACCATGTTACGGCGCGCTTTTTCCATTGCTTTTTGAATCGCAGCAGGTACTTCACGAGCTTTGCCGTAACCGAAACCTACGCGACCGTTACCGTCACCAACTACTGTTAGTGCAGTAAAGCTCATGATTCGACCACCTTTAACCGTCTTAGATACACGGTTAACTGCGATCAGCTTTTCTTGCAAATCATTAGCTTGTTGTTGTTCTTTAGCCATCTTCCAACCCTACCTTAGAATTTCAGACCAGCTTCGCGAGCAGATTCTGCTAGCGCCGCTACTCGACCGTGGTATTGGAAACCAGAACGATCAAATGCAACTGAAGCTACGCCTTTTTCAAGAGCGCGCTCAGCAACAGCTTTACCAACTGCTTTAGCTGCATCAACGTTACCAGTGTTCTTAACTTGCTCACGGATCGCTTTTTCTACAGTAGAAGCAGCTGCGATAACCTCAGAGCCGTTTGCCGCGATAACTTGTGCGTAAACATGGCGAGGAGTACGGTGTACTACCAGGCGAGTTGCACCAAGTTCTGCAATCTTACGACGTGCACGTGTAGCACGACGGATGCGAGATGCTTTCTTATCCATAGTGATACCTTACTTCTTCTTAGCTTCTTTAGTACGCACATTTTCATCTGCGTAACGAACACCTTTGCCTTTGTAAGGCTCAGGAGCACGGTAAGAACGAATGTCAGCCGCAACTTGACCTACTACTTGCTTATCGCAACCAGTAATGATGATCTCAGTTTGGCTAGGGCACTCAGCTTTAATACCTTCAGGTAGAGCGTGCTCTACTGGGTGAGAAAAACCAAGAGTTAGAGCTACAGAGTTGCCTTTCATAGCAGCACGGTAACCAACACCCTTAAGAGTTAGCTTCTTAGTGAAGCCCTCAGTAACACCCACAACCATGTTATTAACTAGAGCGCGAGCTGTACCAGCTTGTGCCCATGCGTTAGTAACACCTTCTTTCGGACCGAAAGTTAGGTTGGTTTCTTCCTGTGCAATAACTACGGCGCTGTTAAGAACGCGAGTAAGCTCACCTTTGCTACCTTTTACAGTAACTTCTTGGCCGTTTAGTTTCACCTCTACGCCAGCTGGAATAGCGACAGGTGCTTTAGCAACACGAGACATAATCTACTCCTTAAGCTACGTAACAGATGATTTCACCGCCAAGACCTGCTTTACGAGCAGCACGGTCAGACATCAGACCCTTGGAAGTAGAAACAACTGCAATACCAAGACCACCCATCACTGTAGGTAAAGAGTCTTTATTTTTATAAACTCTTAGACCAGGACGTGATACACGCTTGATTTGCTCGATTACAGGTTTAGCTTGGAAGTACTTAAGAGTAACTTCTAGCTCAGGTTTTGCTTCGCTGTTAACAGCGAAGTCTACGATGTAACCTTCAGCTTTAAGTAATGCAGCAATTGCAACTTTAAGCTTTGAAGAAGGCATTTTTACAGCAACTTTGTTTGCTGCCTGACCGTTACGAACTCGGGTCAGCATATCCGAAATCGGATCTTGCATGCTCATAAGATTTACTCCAAATGATTAAGTGGCAATTACCAGCTAGCCTTACGAAGACCCGGAATCTCGCCTTTCATGCAAGCTTCACGAACCTTAATGCGGCTTAGACCGAATTTACGTAGGTAACCGTGTGGACGACCAGTTTGGTTGCAACGGTTGCGCTGACGTGATGCACTTGAATCACGTGGAAGAGATTGCAGTTTAAGAACCGCATTCCAACGATCTTCTTCAGATGCGTTTACATCGCTAATGATAACTTTTAGCGCAGAACGCTTTTCAGCGAACTTAGCTACTAGTTTTGCACGTTTAGCTTCACGTGCTTTCATTGATTGTTTAGCCATAACAGTAACCCTACCCTTACTTACGGAATGGGAAGTTAAAGGCAGCCAGCAGAGCTCGGCCTTCCTCATCGGAACCCGCAGAAGTCGTGATAGTGATATCAAGACCGCGGACACGATCGACTTTATCGTAGTCGATTTCCGGAAAGATGATTTGCTCGCGAACGCCCATGCTGTAGTTACCGCGACCGTCAAAAGACTTAGCGCTAACACCACGGAAATCACGTACACGTGGAAGTGCGATAGAGATTAAACGCTCTAAAAATTCCCACATGCGCTCACCACGCAAGGTTACTTTACAACCAATTGGGTAGCCTTCACGAATTTTGAAACCAGCTACAGATTTACGCGCTTTAGTGATAAGTGGCTTTTGACCAGAGATCGTTGCCATATCAGCTGCTGCGTTTTCTAGCAGTTTCTTATCGTTGATTGCTTCACCAACGCCCATATTTAGGGTGATTTTCTCAATCCTAGGGACTTGCATGACGCTTGTGTAGCTGAACTCTTTGGTAAGCTCAGCGACTACAGACGACTTGTAGTAATCATGCAGTTTCGCCATAGTAGAACTCCAAATTACTTCTAATTAGTTAGAAACAGTTTCGCCGTTAGATTTGAAGAAACGAACTTTCTTGCCATCTTCGATACGGAAACCGATACGGTCTGCTTTACCAGTAGCCGCGTTAAAAACAGCAACGTTAGAAGCATCAATAGCTGCTTCTTGTTCAACGATGCCACCTTGTTGACCTAGAGCCGGAACCGGCTTTTGGTGTTTCTTAACAAGGTTGATGCCTTCAACGATAACTTTACCAGTTGTCAGAACCTTAGTTACTTTACCTTTCTTGCCTTTATCTTTACCAGCAAGAATGATTACTTCGTCATTACGACGGATTTTAGCTGCCATATTGCCGCTCCTTACAGAACTTCAGGTGCTAGTGATACAATCTTCATGAATTTCGCGTTACGAAGTTCACGAGTCACAGGACCAAAGATACGTGTGCCGACTGGTTGCTCAGTAGTGTCATTTAACAATACACAAGCATTACTGTCGAAGCGAATGACAGAACCGTCTGGGCGACGAACGCCTTTACGGGTGCGCACTACTACCGCCTTCAGAACATCACCTTTCTTTACTTTACCGCGAGGAATCGCTTCCTTCACTGTAACCTTGATGACGTCACCGATATGTGCATAACGGCGGTGAGAGCCACCCAGAACCTTAATACACATTACCTTGCGCGCGCCAGAGTTATCTGCTGCGTCAAGTGTACTTTGCATCTGGATCATTGTTAGTGCTCCGCTAAATATTAAAACTAGACCCTCTCGGGTCGGGCTGCCTCTTTAAAAGGGACGCGAATTGTACCACCCTTTTTTTAAATTGGGTAGACAAAAAACAAGCGGCTCCAAAAAATAATTTGGAGCCGCTTATAAGTTATAGAATTACAAAGATTAAATCTTCGCTTTTTCTAGAACTTTAACCAATGTCCAAGACTTAGTCTTAGACAGAGGACGACACTCAGCGATTTCAACTTTGTCGCCTAGGCCACAAGTGTTGTCTTCGTCGTGTGCGTGTACTTTAGTCGTGCGTTTGATGAACTTGCCGTAAATCGGGTGTTTTACAGTACGTTCAATAGCAACAACGATAGACTTGTCCATCTTGTCACTTACTACACGGCCTTGCTGGATGCGGTTAGTTTCGCTCATTATGCGCCTGCCTTTTCAGTCAAAACAGTTTTCACACGTGCGATGTCACGGCGTACAGCTTTTAGAGTATGAGTTTGCTGAAGTTGACCAGTTGCAGCTTGCATGCGCAAGTTGAACTGTTCACGTAGCAAATTCAATAGCTCAGCGTTAAGCTCTTCAACGTTCTTTTCGCGTAGATCTTGTGCTTTCATCACATCACCTGCTTAGTTACAAAAGTAGTTTTAACAGGCAGTTTACGTGCCGCTAGGCGGAACGCT
Source organism: Vibrio sp. 10N.222.54.A3 (assembly GCF_041474095.1). Taxonomy (NCBI): domain Bacteria; kingdom Pseudomonadati; phylum Pseudomonadota; class Gammaproteobacteria; order Vibrionales; family Vibrionaceae; genus Vibrio; species Vibrio sp. 10N.222.54.A3. Next base: position 4,898 of record NZ_JBFRTN010000012.1, on the reverse strand, counting down.
TCACGTGCCAACTCTTCAGGTACGCCATTCATCTCGTACATAACTTTGCCTGGTTGGATTTGAGCAACCCAGTACGCAACTGAACCTTTACCTTTACCTTGACGAACTTCAAGAGGCTTTTCAGTAATCGGTTTGTCTGGGAAAACACGGATCCAGATTTGACCTTGACGCTTAATGTGACGTGTCATAGCACGACGTGCCGCTTCGATTTGACGTGCAGTCAGACGACCACGGCCAACAGCTTTAAGACCGAATTCGCCGAAGCTTACTTCAGTACCTTTAGCTAGACCACGGTTACGACCAGTCATAACCTTGCGGAACTTAGTACGTTTTGGTTGTAGCATCGTTCGACTCCTTACTTACGGCCTTTACGCTGCTTCTTAGGCTTATCGCCTTTTGGCTCTACTGCGTTAGCAGCTGGCATACCGCCTAGAATCTCACCTTTGAAGATCCAAACTTTAATGCCGATCACACCGTATTGAGTGTGAGCCGAAGAAGTTGCGTAATCAATGTCTGCACGTAGAGTGTGTAGAGGCACACGGCCTTCACGGTACCACTCAGAACGTGCGATTTCAGCACCGCCAAGACGGCCGCCTACTTGTACTTTGATGCCTTTAGCGCCTAGACGCATAGCATTTTGTACCGCACGCTTCATTGCACGACGGAACATAACACGACGCTCTAGTTGAGACGCGATGCTATCAGCTACAAGCTGACCATCTAGCTCAGGCTTACGTACTTCAGCGATGTTAATTTGCGCTGGTACACCTGCGATTTTAGCTACAGCTGCGCGTAGCTTCTCTACGTCTTCACCTTTCTTACCGATAACAACGCCAGGACGAGCAGTGTGAATAGTCACACGGATGCTCTTAGCTGGACGCTCGATAACGATACGAGATAATGATGCTTTTTGTAGTTCCTTTGTAAGGAACTGACGTACCTTGAAGTCGCCGTCTAGGTTGTCAGCGAATTCGTTGGTATTAGCAAACCATGTAGCATTCCAAGGCTTAACGATGCCAAGACGAATACCATTAGGATGTACTTTCTGACCCATTGCTTACTCTCCTAGTCTTTAGCGATCTGCTACAACAATAGTGATGTGGCTTGAACGCTTCAAGATACGATCCGCACGACCTTTAGCACGAGGCATAATACGCTTCATGATAGGGCCCTCATCTACGAAGATTTTAGCGACATTTAGATCGTCGATATCTGCACCTTCGTTATGTTCCGCGTTAGCGATAGCTGACTCAAGAACCTTCTTAACTAATACAGCAGCTTTTTTGTTGCTGAAAGTTAGAATTTCTAGAGCTTGGTCTACCGACTTACCGCGAATTTGGTCTGCAACTAAGCGAGCTTTCTGTGGAGAAATACGAGCAAAGTTATGTTTAGCTAAAGCTTCCATCATCTACTCCTTATTTCTTCTTAGCTTTCTTATCTGCAGCATGACCGCGATAAGTACGAGTTGGTGCAAATTCGCCCAGTTTGTGACCGATCATTTCTTCGGTAACGAAAACTGGAACGTGCTGACGACCATTATGGACAGCGATGGTCAAACCAATCATTGTTGGGATGATCATTGAGCGACGGGACCAAGTCTTAATAGGCTTTTTGTCTCCGCTTTCCACCGCTTTCTCTACCTTCTTCAGCAAGTGTAGGTCAATAAAAGGACCTTTCTTGAGAGAACGTGGCATGGCGATTCCTCTTTATAAATTATTTAGTGCGACGACGTACGATGTACTTGTCAGTGCGCTTGTTCTTACGAGTCTTGAAGCCCTTAGTAGGAACGCCCCAAGGAGAAACTGGGTGACGACCACCAGATGTGCGGCCTTCACCACCACCATGTGGGTGATCCACCGGGTTCATTACTACACCACGTACGGTTGGACGTACGCCGCGCCAGCGTGAAGCACCAGCTTTACCAAGTTCACGTAGCATATGCTCAGAGTTACCAACTTCACCGATCGTTGCACGACCTTCAGAAAGAACTTTGCGCATCTCACCAGAACGTAGACGGATAGTTACGTATGCACCATCGCGAGCGATGATTTGAGCATAAGCACCAGCCGAACGAGCTAGTTGAGCACCTTTACCAGGCTTAAGTTCAACACAGTGTACAGTAGAACCTACTGGGATGTTGCGCATCGGCAGAGTGTTACCTGCTTTGATTGCAGCATCTACGCCAGATTGAATCTGGTCGCCTGCGTTAACACCTTTAGGTGCAATGATGTAACGACGCTCACCGTCTGCGTACAGAACTAGAGCGATGTTAGCACTACGGTTTGGATCGTATTCTAGACGCTCAACTTTCGCTGGGATGCCATCTTTAGTACGTTTGAAGTCAATTACACGGTAATGGTGCTTATGACCACCACCGATGTGACGTACTGTAATACGACCGTTGTTGTTACGACCACCGTTCTTAGAGTTTTTCTCTAGAAGTGGTGCGTATGGCTTACCCTTGTGTAGGTCAGCGTTAACAACTTTAACGACGTGACGACGACCAGGGGAAGTCGGCTTACATTTAACAATAGCCATTTTTACTACTCCTGTTATTCCGCGCCGCCAACGAAGTCAAGATCTTGACCTTCTTTCAAAGTAACGTAGGCTTTCTTAACGTCTGAACGACGGCCTTCACGCATACCTTGACGTTTGGTCTTACCCTTTAATACAAGAGTATTTACAGACTTAACTTCAACTTCAAATAGCTTTTCTACAGCTGCTTTGATCTCTTTCTTAGTTGCATCTTTAGCTACTTTGAAAACGATAGTGTTCGCTTTCTCAGCTGCCATAGTTGCTTTTTCAGAGATGTGCGGAGCACGTAGAACTTTTAAGATACGCTCTTCAGTGATCATGCTAGCATCTCCTCAACTTGCTTAACTGCGTCAGCAGTCATTAGAACCTTGTCGAAAGCGATTAGTGATACTGGATCAACACCAGCAACATCACGTGCATCTACTTTGTATAGGTTACGAGCAGCTAAGAATAGATTTTCATCTACTTCGCCAGTCACAATCAGAACGTCGCTTAGCTCAAGCTCTTTAAGCTTAGCTACAAGTTCTTTTGTTTTTGGTGCTTCTACAGAGAAGTTATCAACAACGATTAAACGCTCTTGACGAACTAGCTCAGAAAGAATGCTCTTCATAGCACCGCGGTACATTTTTTTGTTTACTTTTTGGCTGTGATCTTGTGGTTTCGCAGCAAAAGTAACACCACCTGTACGCCAGATTGGGCTACGAATTGTACCAGCACGTGCGCGGCCAGTACCTTTTTGACGCCATGGCTTAGCGCCACCGCCAGATACTTCAGAACGAGTCTTTTGAGCACGAGTACCTTGACGAGCACCTGCTGCATATGCAACAACTACTTGGTGTACAAGAGCTTCGTTGAAGTCACGTCCGAAAGTAGTCTCGGAAACAGTTAGTGCATCAGCACCTTTAACCATCAATTCCATTACTTACTCCTAGACGTTATGCTTTAACAGCAGGTTTTACGATCACGTTTCCGCCTGTTGAGCCCGGTACTGCACCTTTAATAAGGAGTAGATTGCGCTCAGCGTCAACACGTACGATCTCTAGGTTTTGAGTCGTTACACGCTCAGCACCCATGTGACCTGCCATTTTCTTGCCTTTAAACACGCGGCCTGGAGTTTGACATTGGCCAATTGAACCCGGTGCGCGGTGAGACAAAGAGTTACCGTGAGTCATATCTTGAGTAGAGAAGTTCCAACGCTTGATAGCGCCTTGGAAGCCTTTACCTTTAGATGTACCAGTAACGTCTACTTTTTTAATTTCGTTGAAAAGTTCTACGTTTAGCTCAGCGCCAACTTCAAACTCTTCGCCGTTTTCTAAACGGAATTCCCAAAGACCGCGACCTGCTTCTACACCCGCTTTCGCGAAGTGACCAGCTTCAGGTTTAGTTACACGGTTAGCTTTCTTAGCACCAGTAGTTACTTGGATTGCTGCGTAGCCGTCTGTCTCAAGAGTTTTAACTTGAGAAATACGGTTCGCTTCAACCTCAACAACAGTTACTGGGATAGAAACGCCTTCTTCAGTAAATACGCGGGTCATACCCACTTTACGTCCGACTAGACCAATCATTATTCTTATCTCCCTTAACCTAGGCTGATTTGAACATCAACGCCAGCTGCAAGATCAAGACGCATTAGAGCATCAACAGTTTTATCTGTTGGCTCAACGATGTCGATCAAACGCTTGTGAGTACGGATTTCGTACTGATCACGTGCATCTTTGTTGACGTGTGGAGAGGTAAGAACAGTGAAACGCTCTTTACGAGTAGGAAGTGGAATAGGACCACGAACCTGTGCGCCAGTACGTTTTGCTGTTTCAACGATTTCCGCAGTTGAAGCATCGATTAGCTTGTAATCAAACGCTTTAAGGCGGATACGAATACGTTGGTTCTGCATGAGACAGAGCTCCAATTATTAAAAATTACACAAACAATATCGCCACTCAAACCCGATAAAACGAGAGAATGCCGATTGATTTATGTGAAACCGTAGCACCCAAAATTAGGACGCATTGTCAGTTAACTTTTGAAGTAAACAAGAAGTTTACTATTTTTATTAACCGCGAACATAAGCTGAGTATACATTACTAGGTAAGACCTACTCCTCAGTGCTCATTGGTTCACAACCAGCGTTAGCCAGTGCGATGCATTATACAGATCACACTTTAGTATGCAAGTAGTGTTGGAAAAATAATCGCAATTTATTGGAAGTTGGTTTTGTATCGAGAGGGAAGAAGACAGATGGAAGGTAATATTTCTTTTGAAAAAACAAAAGGGAAGCCGAAGCTCCCCTTTTCAGATGCGTGCTCTTCTAATGAAGAGAGTGCAAAAATCTAAATGCTATTAAGCGAAGATTTTAGCTACAACAC
>NZ_JBFRTN010000011.1:0-43512 GCF_041474095.1 Vibrio sp. 10N.222.54.A3 | reverse complement strand
CATGCTCGGCGCACCATAACAAAGGCGAACCAAACGGTTCGCCTTTTTGTTTTCTGAAATTCGAGGTAAACAAATGCATTGACCTTACCGTAAGGGAAAGGTTTAAGGTGAAATGAATCCAATGAAGAATGAGGAAACAATTATGGGATGTTGCAATAAAGCGCCAAAAGGTGGTGCCCCTCTTGGCTTACTTCTAAAAGTCACGCTTGGGATTGGGATTTTTGTGTTTCTGCTGGCTTTGTGGCAGTAGGAACCTGATATGGCATTAGATTTCAAACGAAGACGTGAAAGTACTTAAGAGTCATGTAGTTACAAATTGCTATTGGCGCCATAGTCGTTTGTTAGGGCTTCACTGTTTTGGGCGACCCTGTAAATAATTTTGTGTAACTGCTCTTGGTTATAAGTATTCAGTTAGTCGGTCTTCGAACATAATCATAAAGCGGTTTAGAGCTTGTTTCCAGTGATGGATTGGCATTGTCCATCTCTTGGAAGCATCCATTATCGCTAGGTACACCACCTTTCTTGCCGATTCATCTGTCGGGAACAGTTTACGCTTCTTAGTCGCTTTTCTTATCACGCTGTTCAGAGATTCAATCGCATTCGTTGTATAGATAGCTCTACGGATATCTTGAGGGTAGCTGAACAGAGTATTGAGATTATCCCAATGAGCCGTCCATGAGCGACTGATTTGAGGGTACTTGTCATCCCATTTATCACCAAAGTGCTCTAACGCCAACAGTGCTTCATCTTCAGTCGTAGCTTGATAGATTTCCTTTAAGTCTGCGGTAATGGTCTTGTAGTCTTTCCACGGAACGTATTTCATTGAGTTTCGTACCATGTGTACGATACAGAGCTGGATTTGAGTTTTTGGATAAACGGCATTGATGGCATCAGGAAAGCCCTTGAGGCCATCAACACAAGCGATGAGGATATCATTCACACCCCGATTTTGAAGCTCTGTAAGTACACTGAGCCAGAACTTCGCGCCTTCAGTTTCGGACATCCACATCCCAAGAAGTTCTTTCTGACCTTCCATATTGACGCCGAGAGCAAGGTAAATGGCTTTGTTGATGACTTGCTTATTTTGGCGCACCTTCACAACAATGCAGTCCAGGTAAACGATGGAGTAAACCGAATCAAGAGGGCGAGCTTGCCACTCAACAACTTGTTCTAAAACAGCATCAGTGACTTTCGATATTAGACTGGCGGAGATATCAGCATCGTACATTTCTTTGAAGGTTGCGACGATTTCTCGGGTAGTCATTCCTTTGGCATACAAGCTTAAGATCTTGTCGTCCATCGATTGGAATCGAGTTTGATGCTTACGAACGAGCTTGGGTTCAAAGGACGCGTCACGGTCACGAGGGATTTCTAGCTGGATCTCACCATTGTCAGTAAGTAGGCGCTTAGAAGAGTAGCCATTTCGACTATTACTATCGTTGGTCGGTGAGTGTTTTTCGTAGCCAAGGTGATCATCAAGTTCAGCATTTAAAGCTGTCTCAACCGTCACCTTGGTTAACATTTTCCTGAAGTCATCAAGATCCGAAGGCGTCTTAATTGACTTAGCGGCTTCGCGAGCGAAGGCTTCTAAAGCTTTCTTGTCCATATTGCTTATCCTTAGCCATGACTGGCTTAATTATAAGCAGATACACAATTTAAATTACAGGCTCTTTTGGGCGTGTATGAATTGAGTCCTTAACTATACTTAAAGACTCCTTTTGCACTTCATTCATCTCTCCTAAAAACACCCAAATTTTATGAATCAAATTCAGAAACATTAAGACCACACCAGAGATAGATAATAAAATCATTTTCAAAACTGAAAATTTATCAATAGGGCCATCACTCATAACTTCCAAGTATAGTTGGTAAGAAATAACAGAAATTGCCCCCAACGTTAGCAACTTCATCATGATTTGTCTTAAGTAATCATCAGACTTTTTGCGTGACGACATACTACTCAACTTGTTTTCTAATAATTTTGAAATAATGGTTACTATAATTGCAATAAACAATGGTATTAATAAATCTTTCATATAACTCCATAATTAAATTTATTAGCCTGAGCTCTAACAGCTATTAGACCGAAAAACTCCATATTTAAATACCGCACTTTTCTATCAAGTTTTTATGCTATCAATTGTACTAGCCTTTGTCTTTCCATAACAATCACTTATACCGCTAGCTTAGTGATTAGCGTGGCAAATGTTGAATTTATCTTTCTAGCATGCCCCACAATAAATCATTAAGTTACGTGCGTTAGATCTGTATCTCAACCATCAGAACCCTTCCCTATTTCAGAGCAAGTGAAACTCTATAAATCCAATGCTTGACCCTATACGGTAAGGTGTTTATATTGTCGCCCGCCCAACGGGGCACATCCTAAAATGCACACCGGCCATCCTGCCATCACTGGTGCATTTATATTGGTGTTTTGAACTTCCATGCTAACGAAACTTCGTCCTTTTACTCGTGAATCGGGTGCGCTTATGCATCTTTCGATTCCAATCATTTTGACTCAAATAGCTACCCAAGCGATGGGATTTGTCGATACGACAATGGCTGGCCAAGTAAGCCCTGCTGATCTTGCCGCTATTGCACTTGGCACCAGCCTTTGGATTCCTGTGTTGCTGCTACTGCGTGGTGTGATTATGGCGCTAACACCTGTTGTCGCTTACCACCGTGGCGCACGTGACTTTCAAAGTATCTCTGTTGAATTCTTCCAGATGGTATGGCTTGCATTAATTGCTAGCGTACTGCTTATCGCTTATTTGGTGAGTGCGAAACCAATCTTAGAATGGATTGGCGTAGCCGCTGAGATCATTCCAATTGGCAGTGACTATGCTTTTGCCCTGGCCTTTGGTGTTCCGGGTATTGCCCTGTTTTATACCTTGAATGGCTTCTGTGAAGGTATGAACAACACCAAAGTGCCAATGATCATTTCTGTGGTTGGTTTGTTGGTAAATATTCCGGTCAACTACGTGCTTATCTACGGTAAGTTTGGCTTCCCTGAAATGGGCGCTGTAGGTTGTGGTTGGGCGACAAGCTTGGTGTACTGGTTAATGTCGGGAATGTTATATTCCTACATTAAAGGTCATCACCATTACAAGACCATCATCAACTTTTCAGATGCGAAGCCAAAAGCAAAAGAGATGCTTCACCTTCTAAGGTTAGGTTTACCTATCGGGATGAACATCGCGGTGTGTGGCAGTATCTTTGCGGTTATCGCATTGATGATCGGCCGTATTGGTGCCGAGAACGTAGCAGCCGCACAAATTGCACTCAACATTTCGAGCCTGACTTACGTGATTCCGATGAGTATCTCTTTTGGTATTACGATTCGTGTTGGGCACGCTTTGGGTGAAAAAGATGAACTTGGCGCGATTGAGCGTAGTAAAGTCGGTATCTTAGTTGCAGCGTTAATCTCGTTGCTGTCGGTAGCAATGTTCCTACTGTTCCCTGAATTAATCATTAGGCTTTACACGACAGACCCAGTAATCAGCGCAACGGCAGCAGTGTTATTGACCTTTACTGCGATGTACCAGTTCAGCGATGCATTGCAAACGTCTGCTAACGGCGCACTTCGTGGCTATAAAGATACTAAGATCCCGATGATCTTAGCTATCGCTTCATACTGGGGCTTGGCACTACCACTTGGCATGGTGTTGGGCTTAACAGACCACATTGTTCCAGCAATGGGTGAAGAAGGCTTTTGGATTGGTATTCTAACGGGATTAAGCGTATCAGCTGCATTGATGTTGCTTCGCTTGCGATACGTAATTAAGAAGCGTAACTTGCCACCAGCAAGTGCTCCATTGGCAAACTAAGATAGACCTATAAGCTAATACAAAAAAGCGCGTTATTGCCATTTGGTAATAACGCGCTTTTTTATTGAATTCGAATAAGCTTTAATCTAAATAGAATCGTTTAGCTGCTCTGGTTAACATTCGTCGTTCACTACACGAACGGTACATTCACAGCCGCCCTCAGGACATTCGCTCCCATTCGTTCGACCAAAAGAATCATAGATAACATAACAACCCGAAGGTAAGGCATCATCAGTTATGTTATTGCTGTCAAGGTCAGCTTCACTAAATGAATGAGTGTACCCAACGACAGTGTGTCGATTTCCAACAGCCGATGTTAAATCGTCATCTTCAGATAGCGTCAGAAAATCAATCATATCAAGTTTGTCACCTTTGTCGCCTTCACTTTCAGGGCAAAGCGTCCCCCAATCTACTTCAACGCGACCGATACCGAAATCGATAACATAGTCACCTTGGTCATCTGGATTTTCCGCACTAGGATCAAGCCCAACAATAATAGCTTTAGAAGTCACCTGCGTGATAACGCCTTCCATCGCACCAGCAACACCTTCAAGTACCGCTTCTCTTGCTGACTCTTGAATATTGAGGAACCTCGGGGCTGCTGTAACGGCCAATACTCCAAGTATCACGATCACAATGATTAATTCCATTAAAGTAAATCCGTTTTTCTTCATAACACCCGCATCTTTTGATAACTTAAATATTCAATAATCCAATGAATTACCTATAACTATACACCTCAAATAGGACTCATAACACTCCACGGCTATCGCTTTTTATAACGCTGGTTGTGGTATTTGTTCCCTTTAGAGGCTGAAAAGATAACTGGAAGCGTTATCACATAAGGTGTCAGCGGGTTTAAATTCGATCAAATGCGTGGTGCAACTGAAAGTATCGATGGAAAAAGGTTTAATTGATTTATTTGAACTGAGGCTCGCTGCGTATAATCAAAGTTAGACCATTTTTGAGTCGCCCTTTGTGTTTCTACACTTAAGAAAGCAAGAAATGAAATAGAATCCATAAAAAAGCGCGTTATTGCCATTTGGTAATAACGCGCATCTATAATCGTTGTACGACTATCGCAACATTAGTTCACTGCTTTCACGTAAGGAAGCACTCGGAATCCATCACGTACTTTTTGGCTTGGAATGTAATGACGGAAAGCTAAGTTAAACACACCAGAATCGTTTTCTGTTTTGATGTTGTTTACTGCATCATCACCACAACCAAAGCTTACGGTGTAAGTGCCGTCTGCATTTTTCTCAGCCGTGTTTGAGCTTACGTTCGCCACTTCACCAAACATGAAACCTTGCTTGTTGTAGACCGTTACCGACCAAAACGCTTGGTTCTTAGGATCATCAAAGGTTGCCTGATGACAAGTGTCTGCTGGGAAGTTACCAGAGACTTCGTAAATATTGTCATCTAACTGCGCGCCACCCCAACCGATAGCCGCACCCACTGCGTACTTCTCTTTGGTAAACATCTCTTTTGAAGCATCTTCAGGGCTGGTAAACATACCAAACGTCGCCTGAGCACCATCGCGTTTCAGTAGTTTCGGCATTTCCATTTTAAGGTTTTTCTCTACCTCATCGAATGATTTCTCATCCACTTGCATTGCCATAAATTTGCCGTCTGCTTTTGCATCAATGCTCATTTTATCTTGGATTTCATGAACTTCATTTTTCGAGAATGTCGCGTCGGTACGAACAATGACGTAAACGTGATCACCGCTATGAGTAGAAAGATCAAACGTACCTGAACCGTATTGCATTGGCTGAATGCGGTGGTCTTCTGTAATCACTTCCATCGACATGTACTTGCCTTCAGGGATCTCAGGTAACGTGACGGTCGCCCCCTTTGATACATTAATTACTGCCATTGAGTAGTAGGTGTCTCGGTTCATTCGAACCACATCCTGTTCATCTGTTGGCGTTAGCTCGCGTTACGTTCCTCTCTTTGATTAAAACACTTAACGACACCAATAAGTTTAGATCCAGCCGAGAAAGCTGTTGTTCGATAGTCATCATAAGACATGCATCTGAGTAATATCACTCGTTAAATAATTGCACCATTGTGACTAACAAACAAGTCTCTGTTTAAACGATGGCATTTATATCCAACTAAAAAGGCGAACCCATCGCCTTAATCATTTTGTTCGCCAGAATCGTTTAGTCGTTACGAATGGGTGATAACAACTCGGGGTTAACCACCAAGTTTCTCACACCGTGGGCGTGATCTTCGTTAAAGTCATTGCCTTCACACCAGCTACCTACTGTCGCGATATTTACTTTCGCGACTTGTGGTCTAACGCTCCATGTTACTTGGAAAGGTGAACCTTGCTCATTATAACCAGGACCCGTTGTAGAGCCTGCGTATTGGATCGCTGAGCCCGTATCTTGTGGGATGTTTGGTGCTTGGTGTAAGCCGTTCACTTTTGAATGTTTAGCGAGCGCTTCAAAGTCGGGTGCTTTGTCGTCATTCACTAATACGTAAACTTGGGTTTCTACACGCAGTTGCGGGTTGGTAATCGCATCGTTAAAACAAGCACCCAGTGTTTCACCCGGTTCAACTTGCGCCGTTGAATAAACATAGTGAACTTCAATGGTGTCACCCGAATGCAAAGAACCATGCTCGCTCGGACAAACCTTGCCCTCAAATGGTTTCAGCTCAGCAGAACTCAGCTTGCCTGTGTATTTAAAGCCACTCTGGAATCCCTTACCATCACCGTTACCAGCGTATTGAGTAAACTCTCCACCTTTATGCTCAGCATTTTTATGGAAGTGAATATTACATAAGTTCATCGCTGTTGAATCAGGGGCATCCGAGAACAGCCTAGTATTTTTACCTTCTAATGAACCCAAATCTCGTGGAGCTTGCGGTCCAAAACCTTGTCCTTGGGTATTTTCAGAAAGCTTCGCTCTTTGTTCTGCGATAACTCCATCTGATACAGACTCATGGTTCGCATCTGATGCATTTGCATGAGCTGACAATATCACCATCGCGACACTTAAAAACACACTCTTATTCTTCATTTTTCTTCCCTAGAATATTGATAACTAAACCTAAACCTACTTAACAGCAAACATCTTACTATGCTCGTAAGTGAATATAAGAGTTGTCTTTGTAAGATTAGATTTCATTGCTTACTTTGGGATGAGTATTAGAACCCTTGATGCATATAACAAGTCAAACAGGGTAAATTCGGCGACTCCCTTCCAGAACTAATAATTCCTATTTTCGTTAACCGTCGCCTGACTCAGCGCTCAGATAAGTGAACACGATTCTTAGGAAGAATGGTGGCCAGATTTAGAAGACCAAAAAAGGCGAACCATCTGGCTCGCCTTCACGTTTCATTCTATCTATTAGGTTGTCGTTCTAGGTTAACGATTTAACCGTTACCGGTGGCAAATATCCCAAACGTCATGACGTTCAATGCATCTGTCACGCCCTCTAGTGATTTAATCACCGTCTTAGTCGGTTTATTATGACGAATAAAATAGCTTCCGATGCCTTTTTCACCGCCACTCTTAGCATCGCTTTCAGTTGTTTCTGTCGCTTCTATTTGAGAAGGCTCCACTGATTCTGGCTCTGCATTGGCGTGAGCTATCGTGTCTTTATTTGAATCAAGGTTAGTGAGTGGTTGATGATTAACGATTGAATCATGGGAAGAATCAACGCTGGTCTCAGCGTTTGTATCCTTTGAAGTCTCGAGATTACTCTCTCCCTCTATACTTTTCGACATAGCGTCTTCGTTGCTCAATGTCTCGTCGTCTAGCTGATGATTACTCGTTGAAGAACAGGCTGTTAAGAAGAACAGGCTAACGATGAATATGAGTAAGTTTCTCATCATAATGATAAAGCACGAATTAATAAAACATTGTTCGATTGTATTTTATTTGGCTGACGACATCCAGTGATAAGCGGAGTAAACACGAACAGTCACGGTCTTGAAGAGTAAACAAAAGCGTACGGGTTTAGTGCTTAAGAATAATAATTCGAGAGCTCAATTAGGTTGCCCGCCGCTTATCATCTGAAAGGTGGTGTCAGTTAGGCTTGGGGATTCACACGCTATAAGCTTAATCTTTACTGGAACACAGTTCAGAGATTCGGTCACACATGGCTTGGTTGACTGCGAAGTGGGTGTTGAGGAATGCTAGTTGGGCAAGTGCCGATTCAGCGGTGCGCTCGTAGCCTTGGGTAAAGGTTGGTAGCAATTGGGCAAACTTAGGGAAGCGTGCTTCTAGCCTTCTATCCGACATAAATTCATCAACGAATTCAGGCTCAGACTGTTCAGTTTGATCCACAAGATCGATCAAACGATCGAGTGCGTAAGATTGAACGAACCGACTGCCCGACAGCTTTTCGCCTCGGTTATAACGAGACATACCCACATAAAGATTGGTTAGAGCCTCACCAATGATCCAATCTTGGGAATTAGTGTCTGTCTCCCCTTTTATTGGTGAAACACAACACTGTGTATCAAATTCATGTTGCTGCCAAACAATACGCCCTTCAGCAAACGGAATGTGCGCTAACTCGTGGGGTTCAAACACTGCAAACTCACAAAAGATTCCGTCAGCGTACAGAACTTTATAGCCATCGACGGTATTTCTCACTGCGTAGTCGATTGAGTGAATATCAGATAGCCAATGCAAACTGTCTAAGAAATACTGCTTGTGCCCTGTTTGCACTATTGCGAAAAAATCGACATCTGAGTACTGATCAAGTCGTTCTGTTTCAATACCTACTGAGCCCAATCCCAGCAAAGCATGAGCCTTACCCGATGCTTCCAAAGACTCCCCAATAGCATCTAAACGCTGGAGTAATTTTTCTGGTGTGTTTATGTGTCTTGTCTGTATCACTTTGTCCGTCTGCATTGCTCAATCCCTATCAAGTTGAATGCCACTCAACCTAACTGATAGTTAGAACATCTAAGAAGCTTAATTTATAAAATGTGTGTTTTGGATAACGATCTGCGCAAGTTATTGTTTGAATTAAGGTGGGATTTAGAGGTGAGAAAGAGTGTGTACAAGCTATAAACAACACTCTTCTATCATGACTTATCTTTTTAGCAGCTCATATTTGCAACAACGTTGACGCCATGCTCACGAAGTTTGCTTTTCTTCCAAGATCTCGCGTCTGCCGACATATGAACAGAGACAGTAAAGCCCAATTTTGCACTCATGATACCGATCGACATGCCTAGGTTACCCGTTGAACCTACCGCAATGCTGTATTGTTGAAAGAAGTTACGAAACTCAGGTTCGAGCAGCTTGCTGTAGTCATCGCTCTCACACAGTAACCCCGCTTCAATCGCAAGCTTCTCGGCATGTGTTAGTACTTCATAAATACCACCACGCGCTTTGATTGAACCTGAAATCGGCAAATGGCTGTCTTTCTTCATCATCAAACGCCCTTTTATTGGCTGCTGATAATGTGCTCCCAATGCTGATTTCATAGATGGAATGTCAACAAGCTCAGACTCGATGATGCCATTGGTCGCTTGAGTTTCAGGAAACGCCTTGGCTAGATAAGGAGCAAACCTTTGTAGCCTCATGCTCGCATCGTGAATATCTTGTTCGCCTAATCCCACATAAAGCAAACCGCGCTCCAGAGTCGTCACATTTGGGTTAAACCAAACCACTTCTTCCAATGCAATCAATTGTTGAAGCAGTGGGAAGTCCGAGATGAGCTTGTCGATATTTAATACAGTCATGGGTGACTTTTCTGGCTAAGCGCGTACTGCGCAGGTTCAATCATTAGTAAACCTATTTAAACGGTATTTGTGTAATCATTCAATGATCTGTAGGCTAGCCTGTCTTCTCATAAGCAAACAGTAGAACAACCTATGAGCGCCTCTCTTCGTAATAGCATTTTCGTGATGTTAGGGATTCTATTCCTAGCACTTAACCTTCGTGGGCCTTTTACGAGCTTGGCTCCTGTGCTTTCTCAGGTTATGGAAGGCCTCAACCTTACGTCATCGGCTGCAGGCTTCTTAACAGCTTTGCCACTGTTAACTTTTGCCTTATTCTCACCATTAGTCACCAAGATATCCCAACGAATTGGTCTAGAGCCTAGCCTGTTATTAGGCTTAGTTCTGATCACTACGGGTATTACACTGCGCTCTGCTGGGTTAACCCCAACCTTGTATATCGGCACGGTGATGATCGGGCTTGGTATCGCGATTGGTAATGTGTTGTTGCCTGTAGTAGTGAAAGTTAGCTTCCCGACACGCATCGCTACTGTGACTTCTCTGTACATCTTTACGATGGGCATCGGTTCGACGTTAGGCTCAAGTTTGATGGTGCCGTTTTCAAATCTAACCTTATTTACGATCACGGGTTGGCAATTAGCGCTGTTAATGAACTTGGTATTTCCAATATTAGCTTTGATGATCTGGTTGCCTAAAATCAGAAAACGCTCATCTTCGGCCAGCAATAACAAGCAACAAGACAAACCTCTGCCGATGAAACAGATGATTAAAAGCGGCGTAGCGTGGCAAGTAACGTTAGCGCTTGGGCTTAACTCATTTACCTTCTACTCTTTGGCTGGCTGGTTGCCACAGATATTGAACGATCTTGGCTACAGCGAAATCGACGCGGGCTACATTTATGGATTTCTGCAATTTTCGACTATGGTTCCGGGGCTGCTGTTACTGCCGTTCTTAGCCAAAAGTGACAATCAACAATGGCTCATCACTCTATGTGCATCGAGTGTATTTGTTGGATTGATTGGTCTTCTGTATTTGCCTGAGTTTGCGATCTTTTGGGTGGGACTGTTTGGATTAGCCAACTGCTCTACATTTATTATCGCGCTCTCTTTTGTTGGCTTGCGTACATCGAATAGCAGCCAAGCCGCATCATTGTCGGGTATGGCTCAGGGAATCGGTTATGCGTTTGCAGCCACTGGTCCAACGCTGGTGGGTAAGCTTCATGCTCAGACAGATTCTTGGAGTGTGCCGATTCTGTTGGTCGCATCTGTTGCCTTTGCGTGCACGATTTTCGCGGCATTGGCAGCACGAGATAAGAAAGTGAGCGTTTAGGCAAACAGAATGATTATGGTATCGCGACTTTATTTGCTCGCGACTCTATGGCTGACGACGGTTTTGATGTATTCACTTGGCGACAAACCAAATTTGCCTTTAAAGCGCTGACTAAAACGCCCTTCCGATTGGTAACCGCAAGACTGAGCCAACATCGCCACATTCTGCTGTCCGTTTTGCATCAGATAAAGCGCGTGACTCAAGCGAACTTCAGCCAGTACCTCTCGATATTGCATGCCTTCCAGTTTGAGCTTCCGAATCAATGTCCCTCGGCTCATCGCAAATCGCTCCGCCACCGACTCTAATGGATGTTTCTCATCTGGTGAATGTGAAAGGTAATGGCTGAGCTTTTGGCTAAACGAGACGTTGGCACTGACAAACAATAGATGCAACACCCCTTTTTCAGCTAATTGCTGGTACAAGCCCTGCAACCAAAACTGTTGAGTCTCTTTGCTCATGCTCTGTGTATCAAAAGAGAACAGAGCATTGAGTGAGTCTTGTAAGTTTCGATCCGCTTTTACTGTAGGCAGTCCCAGATCATTCGACCGTTCCTCACTTAAATCAAGCATCGCCTGAGAAGGTTGGAATTGAAAGCTGAACACTCGCGACAAGAAGCGCCCTTTGTGGGGCATGTTCTCAAAACTTAGTGAAGCTGATGCCTCACACAACAACAGCTCAGAATGTGAGAGCTCTGCCGCTGAATCTTTCCAAAACAGGCGCTTACTGCCTGTAATAATCTGAATGATACTAGGGGATAGAATCCTCACATTACGCAGTTTTTGTAACTGCTCTGCACGAAAGATCGTCACTTGATATTGATGATTCATCTCATCCCCTTGTTTACTTATTATGTACGTGTATAAGCTTTAACGTACATAAGCTATTAACGTGTATAAGTTGCGGTCAGTTTAGCTTTGTCTAAAGCCATGCTGTTCAACGTGAATCCAACCACAGCCGACGGCGTATTTTCGTCGAGGTTAAGTTTGTCCGTTGGTAATGCCCAAACCGTGAACTGGTAACGGTGCATACCATCTTTTTCTGGAGGACAAACGCCACCGTAGCCAACTGTACCGTAATCAATGCGACCTTCTTTGCCACCGACTTTAGAGATGTCGACACCGCGAGGTAGCTCGTTCACAGTTGCAGGGATATCAAACGCAACCCAATGCCAGAAGCCACTTTCAGTCGGTGCATCTGGATCATAAGCTGTGATAGCAAAGCTTTTGGTACCTGCTGGTGCATCTTTCCACATCAATTGTGGTGATTGATTATCGCCGTCACAACCCCAACTAGAGTATTCAAAAGTCTTTGCCATTGGGTGACCTTCTTGAATATCGTTGCTGGTTAATTCGAACGCATGAGCAGAGCCTGTAGCCAAAATACTGATTGCCAATACTGATTTGATGATGAGTTTCATGATAGTTCCTCTTATTAGGTATGAGCCCAGTATAGTCCCCTCATTTCGCCCAATAATGACAGTAAGTACACAATTATCTATTTTATTTCAAATAAATGATACTTACTGTATTTGTACTTTATTATTTAAAAGCATGACCCACTCGACAATTTGTTGTTAAAAGAACACTTGTTGACATTCAGGTTACAAATCGCGCCCAAAACTCTTTAGACTCGCCCCACGACTTTTAACGAGAATGATTGGATGCGCAGGTTTACATTAGCTCTTTGCTTGATCTTTTGGCTCCCAACCCTAGTCAATGCCCAAAGTTTGCAAGATAAGTGGCAAACTCTGTATCAACTGAGCTGGCAATCATCCCCACTCTTAGTATCTCAACAAGAGTTGGCTCAGTATCCGAAAGTTCTGCTCCATGAAAATAGCCGCTATCCTGATTTCAACCAATTCAGTTGGGACGACATCGCAGCGTTAGCGTCAATACAAGATCACTGCCAAGCGATTGAAAGCAGTAACCCTTCATTACATGAAGCCATCGAGTTCGAGCTCGCTCTGTGTCAGCAACAAACATTGGATTCGATTTGGTTTGCAGCACACTCCAAACGTCACCCTGCCGGTGGCAGCTTTGCTGGTCGTTATTTAGCCGCTTACCCAGATGTGACCGAGCAGATACGCCCATTTTTGAGTCTTACCAACCCTCAGCACCCTTTATGTAACAAACTAGAAAGCCTAAGTGCACAAGGCAGAGAAGCACTGCTCAATGGATACCGCGCTTGGCAACAAGATGATGTGCTTTGGTTAAGTGGCGAACAAGGCTGGAAAGCTATTCCCTTAGATGTTTGGCAACCTATCGCAGAGCAACAAGAGGTATCTTTGGCAGGTGAAACCTGTACTTTTCGTTACAGTAACGTGTGCTTAAACGAGCCTAGCAATGACAATCTGATCATGAAAACGTTGATCTTTACATTGCTGCTAACGTTGCTTTCCGGGCTCGCTAGAGTCTTATACCTAAGAACAAAACAACGAAAAGAGAGGCAGTTCGTTTTACAGCTTCTTACTCATGAACTGCGCACGCCTATTACTAGCCTAGGCTTAACCGTCGAAATGTTTAGAAATCGCTACGATGACTTTTCTGATGAAACTAAAAGTGCGGTTTGGCGTTTAATATCTGACTATCAAAGGCTTTCTCAGCTCACCGAAAACAGCAAAGTGTACCTAAGTTCGGATCAGTCAGAGCCTTTGTTGAAGCAAAACGCTTCATTAGAAGAGTGGCTCGATCATGTCTGTGAAAAGCACAATATTTCTTATCAATGTGAAGCGCGTGAAGTTGAACTGAACCTTCCCTATTACTGGCTAACCATCTGCTTGGATAATCTAATCAAGAATGCCAAACAACATGGTAAAGGTGAGGTTTTGGTAAAGGTCGAACTCGGTGACAAGCTGACGATTGAGGTACAAGACGAGGGGCACTTCCCTTCACCGATACAACGGCTCATGTCTGGTGTCACGCCAAGTGAAACGCACGAACTGGATAACATGGGCATTGGCCTGACTATTGTCGAGCACTTGATGAAGCAAGCGAATGGCCGCCTCATTATTCTTCGTAACCCAACCCGATGTATTTTGGAAATTGCTTATGAACACCCTACTGCTGGTTGAAGACGACCAACTGCTTGGACAAGGCCTCGTCAGCTTCTTTGAATCCAATGGTTACCAATGCCTTTGGGCGAAGGATTCAGAGAATGCCAGTAAGAAATGGTTTCGAGCCGATCTTGTGATACTGGATCGACAGCTTGAAGATGGGGACAGCTTGCAACACCTTCCAAACTGGTTGCTCCTCAAAGCGCTGCCTGTGATTGTGTTGACCGCTAAAGTAGAAGTTCAACAACGTGTTGAAGGTTTAATGGCGGGTGCCAATGACTATGTGACTAAACCATTTTCGAACGACGAATTACTCGCTCGAGTCATTACCCAGCTACGTCCGTTAGGTGTGAGCCTCTTAACTTACGCAAATATCCAAATCAACTTGTCGGAACGGATCGCTTATCTGGATGAAAGCCCTGTAACACTAAAACCTAAAGAGTTTCAGCTATTGGTACTGTTTGTTCAGAACCAAAGTCGTGTGTTTCACCGAGATGAATTACTCAATAAGATTTGGGGATATCAGGCTTTTCCTAGTACCCGAACTATTGATAATCACATACTGCGCTTACGCCAGAAGCTGCCAACATTGAATATAGAAACACATCGTGGCGTTGATTACCGCTTGGCCGGGGAATCATAATGAAAGTTACTTCGTTAACCGCACTGATCTACACATTGCCGCTCGCAAGTCATGCGGCATGGTTTACCGACACGCCATTGCAGCACACCTATCAATCTCTACTTGATGACCAACCTCAAGTTGCGTGGCAAGAGCTACAAATCGCACTCGATCACAAATCACTCGATAGTGAGCTTTGGCTGCCAGTCAAACAAGAGATATTAAGCCAGACTCAATGTGGAACCTCACTAAAACAAAGTGCAGAGCCGAAACACCACATCCAAGTCAGCTTCATTCGACGCTATGGCCTGACGTCGCACGGTTATCAAATCAAAGTCTCTGCCGAGCAACTCAGCAAAGGCTTAGAAACCCAAACTCTTTCTTTGGTATCGCCTAAAGGCAAAGTCCTTCTTGATGGGCAACTCGTTTCCAATAATGAGTATCAAGAGATTGAAACCAATGAAATGTTCATCAAACCCGAATCTGGTGTTTATCAACTAAAGATAGGTTCAAACCACTATCCTATTGTTGTCGCTTTAGGCAACAGCAAGCGATGGTTAACACTCGAAAGTAAACTCAGCGAACCACATATCGTGATCACGCCACCGAAGGTGATCGACAACTGCCCTAACGCCAATGTGAGTTGGCAATGGTTTGATGAAAACTACAACCTGCTGGGTTACAAAGTGCCAATCAAGACAGCGCAAGCACCCGTTCCCACAGAAAGTCCACTTGGAACCAAAGCCAAGCACTTGAGTGCTTCGGTTGAAATGTTTGAATACCAAGGCGCTATTGAAGTCCAATATGTGCAGCGCGTCGCCGTGCCTTTCTAATGGAAAACCACTAAAGCCAAACAGAAAATAGAGACATATAGGTGACAAAGCACTAGCGCTACTTAGGTGTAATAACCGTAGTTACCCTTTACGGAATCTAAATATGCTCAGCGTACGTCACCCACTCAATCTTTCTAATTTTGCCATTGTGGCTTTAACAACAGCTTGTCTGTTTTCATCCAACGCACAAGCGAGCCAAATAACGCTCACCAGTAACAACAATACCGTCGCTACCTCATCGAATACTTAGAGGTCGATTGGAACGGCTTAAGCGTTAACAGTGCTGCTCTCACCGTTGATAGCCAACCACAGAAAGTGACGAATCTAGTCATTGGTCTTTCCGATAAAACTAACTCAGCAAAGACCGCAACTTGGACCTTAGTACCTAGTGGGATAAACATTGAGGCAGAACTAAATCAAGATCAACTCACTTTTCAGTTCAGCTTCCCTTCAAATATACAGGTGAAACGTAACCAGCCCGTAGAGTTGGCGTGGTTTGAGCTTGCAGAACAACAAACTCAGACCCTATTTCTTCCTTTTAGCGAAGGCATGCGTGTACCTACAAATAGCAAGCTTTGGGGTAGTTATCTAGTCGACAACCATTCTGGAAGCAACACCACTCAAGACCTAAAGATGCCTTTTTGGACAGCACAACAGAGCGACCACTTCATTAGCTATCAGATGATTAATGCAACCAACAATCAACTGCTCTTTTCAGATGCATCCTCTAATGCTTCCTCAAATACAAAGACCAAAATTGATATGAAGGCATCACACCAATTTACGATGCTCAATCAGTCACAGCCTTTTATTGTTCGTATCACCCTCGGAGACTCGTGGTTAGATGGTGCCAAACAATACCGAGATTCGCGCATCAATAATGACCAGTCTGAAACACTTGTAGCAAAGCAAAAGCGCAATCCAGATGTGAGTAAGTTGATCGGCGCGAGCCACGTTTATTTGTTTGGTAAAGATCCATTAAGCGTCCAAGATGTGAGTAACTGGTGGGGATTGAAAGCTTGGTATCTAGAGAGGTCTAAACTCAGCATTTCTGCGGAAGCGAAAAGAGAGCTGTCGTCACTGTCTAAGGGTAAAGATTGGTTCAGTCAGTATCACAAACAACTATTGTTGGACTCTATTAGCCAGTCATTGCAGGTGTTATATCCTGTTGGTAATCCGACACTCGAAAACAACACGATTAAAGCTCAATACGTGGCAGCGCAGAATAAGAAGAACTGGTTGCTAGAGCACGCTTCCCCTTACCTAAACTCGTCAGACACTTGGGGACAAGCGTTGTCTTCAGACATGGTCACCAACCTAAATAAGGCAGGCTTAAACAAACTGTGGCTAGGATTCGATAATTGGATGCCAGCATTCTATCAACCTAACGCCGTGGCTATGGCAAAACAGTTCGGATATCTAGTCGGTACTTACGATTCCTACAACACAGCCATTCCTGAGAAGCTCAATGACAACTGGCTAACCGCTCAATTACCAGAGCCAATGCGTCAAAGTTGTGCCATTGAACTAGCGGATGGGAGTTTGAAAAAAGGATTTCGTGGAAACGGCTTTTACTTAAACCCGAATTGCCATTTAGAATACGTAAAACAACGCGCTCAAGACATTATGAGATTCGGCAACTTCAACAGCTTGTTCTTAGATGTTGATGCGACGGCAATGGCACGTGAGGACTACCGCGATAACACCAGTGAGTCGGATATACTTTCTGCCTTCAATAACCGAATGCAGTGGCTTAGCGAGCAACCATCGTTAGTATTAGGCTCTGAAGACGGCAACAGCCTAACAACAAAAGGCATCGCGTTTGCGCACGGCTTAGAAACGGTTGGTTTTGGTTGGACAGATAAAGACATGAAAGAGAATCGCCGATCTCCCTATTACTTAGGTCGTTGGTACCCAGACCACAAGCCTGACTTCTTCTTTAAACCCGCCGAGGTTAAAGAGCTCTACAAGTCGCTACTGTTTTCGCCAAAATATCGAATTCCGCTTTACCAAGCCGTTTTCCATGATGAAGTGATCAATACGCACCATTGGCATTCAGACAGCCTCAAGTTCACTAATGTACAAGCAGAACGTGACTTAACCGCCATGCTATACAACACACCACCGATGGTTCACTTGACCAGAGATGAAGCTTTATCAAGTTCAAGCCAGAGAATCAAAGCACTCAAACACTATCAAGATGGCTTTGAACCAATGCACGAACAGTTATGGGATAAACAGTTAGTCGATTCCGAATGGTTAGATAAGAGCGGCGATGTTCAACAAACTGAGTTCAGTGACGGGAGTAAGATCATTGCTAACTTTTCTAACAAGGCATTTCGTTACAACGGTGTCGATATTGCTGCCCTATCGGTCAAAGCTATATTGGCGAATGGGCAAGTCGTCGACTGGCAGCCCGATCATAGTTAGCTTCGATACGGTTTAGACAATAACGAATAATAGGAAGCCTAAGCACTTAACCGCTAAGGTTTTCCCCGTTACTTTTGCTTCCTATTTTGAAAAGCAGTCAGTAGATAGTCGATAAAGACCTTCTTACGTTTCGGCATCAACTGCCTGTCTGCATACACTAGGCTTACTGAAACTTCCGGCATCTCATATTCAGGTAGCAAACGAATCAACTTGCCTGTCTTGAAGTGCTCACGACAAATGAATTCAGGAAGCACCGCCAAGCCGAGCCCATCCACACACGCTGTTAGGCATGCCGTGATGGTATTCACCCGCAACTGACACGGCAGATCGATCAAAATCGACTCTCCGCCTTCTAATTGTAAATGCCACTTGGGTAGACGCGCGGCCTTGTTCACCACCTCAATCATTCTGAATGGCGGTTCAAGATCATCGGGTGAAGAGACGTCATCGAACTGCTCTAAATACTCAGGGCTGGCTGCCAATACACGCTTTGATGTTGTGAGGTAGCGAGAAACCAAGCTCGAGTCCACTAGCTCACCAATTTGTGCGTAAAGATCGATACCCTCCGCAATGATGTCGACTTCTCGATTCGACAGTTCTAAGTTCAAAGTCACGTTTGGGTGCTCTTTTAGGAAGCTGTGGATGTATTTGGCTAATACTTGATGCCCCAATTCGACAGGCAACACAACATTCAACTGCCCTCGGATCAAATCCTGATTGGCTGAAACCTCTAGCTCAGCTTGGTTCATGATCTCTTGCATCTGCATGCTCGACTGATAAAAGCGCTCACCCTCTGGCGTTAAGACTAAACTTCGTGTCGAACGAGTGATCAACCTCACACCTAGATGCTGTTCCAGCTCGTCTAGCTTTCGGCTGACGGTCGACTTGGTCATGTTCAATGCTTCAGCTGCGTGCGTGAAACTCCCACAATCAACAACTTGTGTAAAAACAGTCACAGCATTTAAGTCCATCGTACTTCTCCCAAAGCGCCATTAGTTAGATTTTTGCAACAGTGTTTCCCTTTTTTCCTATCCTATCAATCAATCGAATTCATTTACAATTCGTTACATCTAAATAAAAACAAAATGAGAAAGAAAAAATGACAGAGAACAACAACGCTTCGCAAACAGTAAGCACAAAAAAACGTAAAAAAGCTCCGCTTATTGCTACTGCGATCATGCTGTCATTGGGTTTAGCCGGTGCTGGATACTGGTACGGCTATGGCCAGTACTTTGAATCTACCGACAATGCCTACCTACAAGGCGACATCACGAATATTAGCCCTAAGGTCTCTGGCTATATTGTTAAGTCTTATGTGAGTGATAACCAATCGGTTAAAGAAGGTGATTTGCTGGTTCAAATCGATGACCGTGATTACCAGTCAGCACTCGCTCAAGCAAACGCCCATTTAAGCGTCGTGCAATCAGACGTCAAAAATCTAGTGGCACAACAAACGTTACAACGTAGCAAGATCAATCAAGCAGAAAGCCGCGTTGATTCTGCACAAGCTGAATACGAACGCGCGATTCAACAAGTGGTACGTTCTCGTAGCTTACTAAAGCGTAACTACGCGTCTCAAGATGAAGTCGATAGCATGGTTGCACAACAAAAAGTAACTCAGGCAGATTTAGAAGAAGCAAAAGCAAACCTCGTTGCAACCAATGACCAATTAACCGTTATCGCTAGTGAGATTGAGCAAGCAAATGCATCCGTGACCGAAGCTCAAGCCCAGAGAGATCAAGCACAGCTTAACCTTGATTACACCAAAATTTACGCGCCAGCAGATGGCGTGATTGGTAAACGCAGCGTACGTGAAGGCTTGCTGATTCAAGCAGGCGCACCACTGATGAGCTTGGTACCAAACAACCAAGTGTGGATTGAAGCCAACTTCAAAGAGACACAGCTAAGTGGTATTCACAAAGGTCAGACGGTTGAAGTAGAGCTGGATGCGTTCCCGGGGCAGCCTCTTGAAGGTGTGGTAGACAGTTTCTCCCCTGCGACTGGCGCTAAATTTGCGCTCCTACCACCAGAAAACGCGACCGGTAACTTCACTAAAATCGTTCAACGTGTACCGGTTAAAATTACTATTCCAGATCAGCAAGAGTTGAAAGGTCGACTGCTTCCTGGTTTGTCTGTGGTAGCGACCATCGATAAACGAGGCTAGACCATGAGTAACGCTGGTGTTGTCACCCAAACAAATGATGATGACGAGGTTTCGAGACGCCATTGGATCGCCCTATTTGGCGGCTTGATTGGCGCGTTTATGGCGATCTTGGATATTCAGATCACCAACTCGTCTCTCAAAGATATTCAAGGTGCGCTATCAGCCACCTTGGATGAAAGCTCGTGGATCTCTACGTCTTACCTAGTCGCAGAGATGATCGCTATCCCACTCAGTGGTTGGCTTTCTAAAGCGCTCGGTAAACGCCGTTATATCACGTGGACGACAGCCATTTTCACCATTTCATCTTTGTTGTGTTCGTTCTCTTGGAACATGACCTCGATGATCGTTTTCCGCGCGATGCAAGGCTTCAGTGGTGGTGCTCTAATCCCGCTTGCTTTCTCGCTGGTGATTCAGTTATTGCCGGTCAACAAGCGTGCTGTGGGTATGGCACTGTTTGGTGTAACCGCGACCTTTGCTCCATCGATTGGCCCTACCTTTGGTGGCTGGCTGACGGAGAACTTCTCGTGGCACTATATTTTCTACATCAATATTCCGCCAGCTTTGCTTGTGATCACCATGATCCGATATGGCTTGGACGATGAAAAGCTCGACCTTGGCACGCTGAAAAAAGCCGATTGGTTTGGTATCGCCACCATGGCATTAGGGCTAGGTTGTTTGGAAGTGGTGTTAGAAGAAGGTAACCGTGAAGAGTGGTTCAGTTCGAGCTTTATTATTGGCTTGAGTATCGTGTCGGCGGTGAGTTTGGTTTACTTCGTGATAAACGAACTCCAACACAAGAAGCCATTGGTTAACCTGCGGCTATTGCGGGATGGGCAATTTGCGATGTCTTGTATCGCCTATTTGATTCTAGGAATGGCATTGCTCGGCTCTATCTATGTTCTACCGATGTATCTCACTCAAATTCAGCAATATAACGCGATGGAAATTGGTGAAGTGCTAATGTGGATGGGTTTCCCACAGCTTCTGATATTCCCAATTGTGCCAAAGCTAACACAGATCATTAAGCCTAAGTACTTGGTTACCTTTGGCTTCGCGATGTTCGGTTTTAGTTGTTACGTAAATACACACATGACAATCGATTTTGGCGGGCAACAGCTGATTTTATCTATGGTTCTGCGTGCTATTGGTAGTCCGTTCATCATGGTTCCGCTGTCTTTGGTTGCCATGAAGAACATCAGCAAAATGGACACGCCAGACGCATCAACGTTAACCAACGTAATGCGGAACTTAGGGGGCGCTTTCAGCATCGCGATTATCGCTACGCTATTGGATAACAAAACCCGTGAGCACTTAGCACACATCAAGGAGTCGCTACCTTCAGTGAGTCAACTTGGTTGGCAGACGCTTCAGCAACAACAAGCGTTTTTCATTCAGTCAGGAAGTGATGCCGCAACTGCGATGCAACAAGCACAAGCAAGTTTGCTCGGCACAATGCAACGTGACGCAGCCATCATGGCTTACAACGATGTGTTCTTAATGATGACGGCGTTCTTGGCTCTAGCGGCAGTATTGATTCTAAACATGCGTGATTAACGCTAGAGTTTCGGTAAATAAAACTTCAAGCAAAGAACAACATTTCGAATAAAAACTCGAACAATAAAACAGAGAGGTGAGCTTATCGGCTTGCCTCTTTTTTATTTCTAAAACACGTATAACCCCACTAAAATCAGGTAAAAGTCACCTGCGTTTGAAGGCTTTCATAAATGTTATCTAATACTCTTTAATTACCAATAGTTTATTGAGTGTTTGTATGTGATATAGGCACCTTGACAATGTGCAACTTGACACCTAAATTAAAAAATAACATTTGGTATTAAGGAAAATGGATTTGACCTTACCAACAGACCTTCGAATTTTGATCGTCGACGACTCTAAAAGCGCAACAATACTTATTAAGCAGCAACTGGCTAGTTTGGGAGTTTCGCGCGACTGTATTTTTATTGTGACCGACTATCGAAAAGCCATTAAAGCGGTCGAGACACACTCTTTTCATGTACTCCTCATTGACTACCACTTAGAACAGTCTTTTACTGGCTTTGAGCTGTTGGGCATTCTGTATCGAAACCGCCTCATCGATCATACTGTGGCGACAATCTTGCTCTCTGGGGATATGCGTCAGGAAACAGTATTAACCGCCCTTTCAGGTGAAGCACACCACTTCGTTTCTAAACCGATTAATACTCAAACGTTGGGTAAAAAGATCCAAAGTGCCGTGTCCGTTTCAAAGAAACTCACCCAACTGAATGATTTGTATCCCATTGCCAGTCAAGAGAGATTAGCTCAAGCTTTGGCGATCTCCCCTAATGGTACTAGCGTTCAGTTCGAAGCGACATTGATTGAACATTTAATTGCAGGTAAGAAATGGCAGTTACTCTCTAGCGTCATTAACAACTCCAAAACCAACATGCACCCAACCAAATTGGTGGCTGAGGCGCTGATTCTCGACAGCTTAGGCAAGCCAAATTTAGCCATAGATAAGCTCCACAATTTTCTAATAGCACAGCCACTCTCATTGAGCGTGATTGACTGCTTAAGCTGTATCTATGAAAAACATAAAATGCTGCTGCCTGCTCTTAAATTAGCGATTCGTGCATTTGAGATGACTCCCAGCATCAGCCATCGTGCAATCAGGGCCATCGACTTAGCTGAGAACGCAGATAACACACATATGATCATAAAGTTAGGTGAGATGTATGCAACCCACATTTCAGCTGCTGACATTGATGTCATCCATTCCATTGGTGCGCACTTTAATTCCTTAAAAGCAACGTATCAGCGCGAGACGCAACTAAAGTACAAACGTATTTTGCTTGAGCACGCCAACCAATTCACCGAGTTGGTAAACCTGAAACTTCCGGTAAAACAACAGCAGCAAGTTTTGGCCAGCCTTGCCCTATTTCAGAGCAGCATATTGCTCATCGAAAATAGCCCTCAGATTGCCCACAAAAAAGTGATTAGAGCTTCGACACTGTTAGCGAACAATTTCCACAGCCAACCGACTTATTTGCTCACTCAGTTATTACCCATGCTCGCCCACTTTGGTGAGTACTCTCTTTATCATTTAACAGTGGAATGTCTCAAATCTCGTGGAGAAGCCATAAATCACCAACTTGAGTCCAAAAATGTCGACCCTTCAACGTGTATAAACATTGAAAATTTGGGTTCGATCCAAGAAATAAAGGACTACATTCACAGTTACCCATATTCAGTTGCCGCCAAACTTGACTATATATACGCCGTCAATAAAGCTCATATAGATGAGAAACTTAGCGACGACTATCTAGAAGAAATATTACAGTTAGAACTTCCTCCAAAATGGAATCAATGGATTAGTGATTCATCAAGGTATGGTTTTTCCACTAAGCCGCCTAGCCCATTTTCAACATTCAGCCGACAGGAGTCCACATGCTAGACTTTGATGCTTTAAACGCCTATTTAGACAATGACAGAGACGTCATTTACGCCGTTTTGTCTACATATCAAGAAGACCATGGCAATTCGCTACAAGAGATCGAAGAGTTGGTTCAACAACAAGATTGGGGCAAGCTTCATTTTACCGTGCACACCTTAAAAGGCATTTTAGCCAGCTTTGGTGAAGAAACGGCCACAGTTGCATTGGAAAGAGTAGAACAAAACACACTCAATAAGCTTGCGCCGCAAGATGATGATCTTTCGGTTATCTACAGCGAAATGAAGATCATTAATCAACAAATCGATGAGGTTCTTAGCACTTATTAGTCGATAGAATTAAAACGTGCATGGCGATACTTAACAGCCGACACAGCTAAAAGAGTTGAGGTGCTTGGAAACATTGAACCTCGACTCTTAACATTTTTCTCATCATTTCTCCTCTCAATTATAGTTCTAACTCACACCCATAAATTCACGTCACTTATATAGATAAACCGATGTATAACACATGCTTTATAAACTATCCGTCTTAATGTTTTAAACGAAAAACCAACACACTTGATGAGATGCAAAATAGTTAAATATTTGTAGATCTTTTTGTGACATAAACATACGAAATTGCATTTTATTTATTGGTAAAGAAGAAATTGTTATCTACACTCTAATGAAACCAAGCGTTAATCACTTGGTGGCATAATAAAAAAACTAAAACGTTCAGTCGGCTAGATAAGGACAAGGAAATGAACAACGATAGTTTTGCTGCGTTTCAGGGGCTCACGGATGAAACACCCATTACCGAATCATTTTCTACCAGTGCAGACCCTTATGCTCATTATCTGAAAGATATTGTTGGCATTGATCTGCTGTCGCGTGAAGATGAGGTGTATTACGCAAAATTGAATCGCGCGGGTGATAAAAAAGCGCGTGATGTCATGATCGAATCAAACCTGCGCCTTGTTGTGAAAATCGCAAAGAGTTACCTAAAACGTAAAGGCAATAATTTCACCCTGCTCGACCTGATCGAGGAAGGCAACATTGGCTTGATTAAGGCCATCGACAAATACGATCCAGAACCAGGCTATCGTTTTTCAACCTATGCTGTTTGGTGGATCCGCGAAAACATTGAAGCCGCACTCATGAACACGGGTCGAACCGTTCGATTGCCAGCCCACGTGTGTAAAGAAATAAACAGCCTCGCCTCAAAAAAGCTCGATGCAAGCAAAAAAATGAGTAAAGAGGTTTCAATTTCTGAGCTATCAGACAGTTCAGGTGTAAAGGCCGAACGCGTCGATCAACTGGTGGCGTTAAGCGGGTTTATTGACGTGACGACAACGGTTG
The DNA here is from genome assembly GCF_041474095.1 of Vibrio sp. 10N.222.54.A3. Lineage (NCBI taxonomy): Bacteria > Pseudomonadati > Pseudomonadota > Gammaproteobacteria > Vibrionales > Vibrionaceae > Vibrio > Vibrio sp. 10N.222.54.A3. Next base: position 18,772 of record NZ_JBFRTN010000011.1, on the reverse strand, counting down.
GAACTAGCCATGCGCCTATGGTGCTTGATCAATGCGAAAGTGAATATATCCCAGACCCTCAACAAGATTGTGAGGATCAATCCTTTACCCAAGCTCTAGAACAAATCATCTATACACTTCCTCCAAAATTACAAAAGGTGCTCATCCACCGTTTTGGTTTCTTTGATAACAAGGTGAAAACGCTGTCTGAGGTCGGACAAATGTTGGATGTGAATGTTTCTAATGAACGTGTTAGACAAATGCAGAAAGAAGCGGTCGAAAGAATTCAAAAACGACTCAAATTTGATGGTTGGGTGTAAGTCGTAGCCCAGTTGAGAATTAGTTGAAAATAACGTTAAGCCAAAACAAAGACCTTTAGGGTGAGCCTCCAAGCTTGCCCTTTTTGTTTGCTGATTCGTTAGAAAAATAAAAAAATCGTAAGCACACGAACCCTAAGTCGCTAATGCCTAATGCCTAATGAAAAATGACAAATGCCACACCATTAACTTACCTTAAAGAAGTGACTCGCTCACTGCGCAAAATGAGATAATTGATATAAGTGGTTTCAAGACAATCTTGTTCCCACACTGATAAAATCCGTTTAGCCGCAAAATAATAATCTTTGTTTCTCAACAACATCCCAACGGTGCGGCTAAGCTTTTCAAATCGAACGTGATCGCTCGCAGAGATGTAGTCATCGTCACTTTCAATAATGGGCGCTAAACCATCAGCAAACCAATTATTCAATATTTCTCGCATCTCTAATTCAGACTCAGGCACATCCACACTCGACAACTCTCGATGTTGAGGCGGTGGCACTATGTACTTCGACGCTTGCGGTGAACTGACATAACGATACATGTCATCCCTCCTGTCTAACGGACCCTTCTAATAATTAAGGACATATTTACCTGTTCTCAAGTTTATTTAGCGAAACAAAAAAATAAATAAAAAAAAGCCATATATCAATAACTCTACATGGCTTTAATGAGGGCAACTTTACGCTGCCCTATCTCCTTGTTGGCTTACACTAAATGTCGGTTTAGACTAAAACTAAGCCCTCTCGATTAAATCGAGCTTTGGTCGAAGTCGTTGCCTTGATCGGTTCCAGTTTGAGAATCTGAATCGAAGCTTCCAGAGTCGTCCGTGAAGTCGACACCTTGGTCTTGACCTCCCGCACTTGTCCAGTCGCTGCCACCAGATTCCATACCTGCCATGTCCGGTTGCTGTTCTTGCGTAGAGCCTTGCATGGTGTATTGATCATCGACCTCAACTTCAACAGAACCGCTAGCACCGTCTATTGAGCTACCCAATTCGTCGTAACCTTGGAATTGGATCTCGCTAGTACCTTCGTAACCTTCTGGAAGTTCAACAGATACAGGCTGCTCTAAGTTGCCACTGATTGTGAAGCTACCATCACCGTTATCCAGTGCGTTACTTACAGTAGCGCCCTCAGGTAAGCCAGACATATCAGCGTAATCAACCGATTCGTTACCACTCACCTCATCTGGAATCGAGATAGAGATGGTATCGCCCGGTGCCGCAGTTACATCTGCTGCGCTGTCTTCAGTTTCAGCATCTTGAGCTTGGTCATCAGCTTGTTGAGCCACTTCCACTTGTTGCTCTTCTGTTGCTTGAGCAGCTTGGACTTGTGGTTCATCACTTTGTACTGAATCATCTTCAACTTGGATGCTTAAGCTGTGACTTGATACTTCACCGCCGTCGTTAACTTCAACATTCATCGCTAAATTGCCATCGAAGTCTTCGTTCGGCCAGTAAGTCCACTCACCTTCACCTGATTCGGCAAAGAAGCCAGCATCGTTCGCGTCTGCAACATCAACAACTTGTGCAGAATCACTGACGCCTAACTCATCCACCAGCTGTGCATCCGTGATAGTTAGTGAACCATCATCAGCTAAGGTATAACCTTCGCTCGCCGCTGCTTCATCGCCACTTTGGATATCCACATTGAAGAAGCTTTCGATGCGATTTTCGCCATCGGTCGCTATAAACCCAACTTGAACATCGCCGGTGTAGTCTTCAGCAGGAGTGAATTGATAGTTACCTTGGTTATCGCTCTCAATTACGCCCTGACCTTCCATCAAGCTTACTGACTCAATGCTCAAGCTGTCGCCTTCTGCATCGCTCAGATTCGCTAACATGTCTTCATCAGTGAACGACAAGGTGGCATCCGCTGCGATTTCCGTCGTTGTGATGCTGTTAACTTCTGGTGCTGCATTCCCTTGCGAGCCACCTTCTTTCACGACTACGCCAGTTTGCTCATCATGAAGCACGCCATCTTTATCAACTACGTACGCAATGTCTGCTTCGCCCGTGAAGCCTGGTGCTGGTGTGAACGTCCAAGTGCCATCGCCATTATCGACAATCTCACCTTGGCTGCGGTCGGCAAGATGAACCAGTTTCACTTCATCATCGCTGTCTGCATCCACATTCTCAGCCAAACCAATTAGGTCGTCCGCCGTTAGGATGATGGAATCACCCGCCACAGTTTCGAAATCACCTGAATCGATACCATCATCAAACGCTTCCGGCTCATCTCCGTAATCAACCGTTGTTGCGCTTACGGTTACGAAGAACTCACCATGGAAGTCTTCAGGCGGCGTCATTTGAATGTTTGAGATATCCCAGTCGAACAGGTCGATGTATTGACCTGGCTCGGTGATCATCACGGTATTCACACCATCTGTTACCTCGAATCCAACAGGGAAACCTGTCATCACCAAGTTACTTAGTGTTTCTGAATCATCGACTAGGCCAACGTTCAGTCCCAAGTGACCCGTTTCATCTTCGCCGAAGACTAATGGACCGTCATGGTCAGTTGAAATAACCGCGCCATCTGCGACAGGACGTACGTACACAGGAACATCGAGAACCGTTTCGAACTCACCGTCACTCACGACAACTTGTAGGTCAGAAACACCCGCAAAGTCGCCTGTTGGTGTGAATGTCCAAGTACCATCACCGTTGTCTGTAACTTCTCCGCCATCTTCACCGTCTGCGGTGATAATGCGAGAAACAACAAGGTCTGCGGTATCAATGTCACCGAACAAGTTCATCAAGTCGCCAGCATCGAAGGTGAACGCGCCATCTTCGTCTGTGGTCATCATTGCGTTGCCGACATTGAATGGTGCGTCGTTAACCGGAATGACATCCACATTCAGCGAGCCATCAACCACTTCTTCACCGTCAGTAGCTTGATAACCGAGTTCTACTAAGCCATTAAAGTCTTGAGTAGTCACTAAGTGATACATGCCGTCTGGTTGCTGAGTTAAGGTCGCATTCGCTGGTGCTCGTACTGTGATGCTCTCAATGCTGATCTCGTCGCCATCAAGGTCTGTCACTTGACCCGCGATGTAAGCAGGGTCAATCACCATGACCACATCTTCTTCGCCTTGCATCTGAATGGTTGGCGCTTCAGGTGCATCATTCACTGGCGTAACATCGATGTTGCCGTCGACTGAAATTGTCTCTTGGCCATCGCTAACGTTAAACGTCATTGGCACATCGCCATTGAAGTTTTCGTTTGGTGTAAATGACCAAGTACCATCTTCGTTATCTAGCAACTCACCCAAGCTAGGGTCGATTTGTAGACCAGAAGCCGACAGCTCGTCTGCGGTGTTATCGATGTCGGTAGCTTGAGCTAACAACATGTCTTGTGTGATTAGGATGGTGCTGTCTTCGGCTGTGGTTAATTTCACATCCTCAGATTCAGGTCCATCGTTCACAGCCAGAACTTCGATACCTGCCGTTGTTGTTGCCGTTGCACCGTCATCATCGGTCACAACCACATCTAGGCTGATATCACCATTAAAGTTCTCGTTTGGAGTGAAGGTCACAGACCCATTATCGTTTTGAACCAAGGTGCCGTCAGAGCCTGAGTAAGTCACGCTTTCAAGCGACACTTCACCATCAACGTCAGAGCTATTAGCAATTAACTGCTCAGGGCTGATTGTGATGGTGCCATCTTCGTTCATTTGGTAAGACGTAGAACCCGCTACCGGCGCATCGTTAACATCCGTTACCGTCACACCAATATTGGCATCGACTGTCTCAGTGCCATCAGTCACTGTGAAGCCTAGGTTGACATCGCCATTGAAGTTCTCGTTCGGAGCAAAGCTATAAGTGCCGTCACCGTTATCAGTGAACACACCTTCTGCGCCCGTGTAAGACACGTCAACGATAGACAGGTCATCGCCGTCAATGTCTGCAGCACCTGCTAGTAGGTCTGCATCCGTGAAGATTAGCGTTCCATCTTCCTCAACAGTAAAGTTTTGGTCTTCTGCTGTTGGTAGGTCATTGACTGGGTTAACCGTTAGGTCGACTCCAGCTTGAACAGTTTCAAGGCCATCTGACACATCGAAGCTCAAATCAATGTCACCGTTGAAATCAGCATCCGGAGTGATAGTAAATGAACCATCTTCGTTCGCTGTTACGGTCGCATTGTCACCTGCAGATAGGTTGCTTGCGGTTAGTGCATCACCATCAACATCGGATGCGTTAGCCAGCAACTGCTCTTGAGATAGCGTAATTGAACCGTCTTCATCAACCGAGTAAGCCACGTTTCCGGCCACTGGTGCGTCGTTAACTGCAATAACTTCAATACCAGCGGTGGTTTGAGCGGTAGCACCGTCGTCATCAATAACCGTCACATCAAGGTTGATGTCGCCGTTAAAGTTTTCGTTTGGTGCGAACGTTACCGAACCATCTTCATTTTGAACCAAGATACCGTCTGCACCTGAGTAGCTCACGCTATCAAGCGACACTTCACCGTCCACATCGGAGCTGTTAGCAATCAACTGCTCAGGGCTCAATGTGATGGTGCCATCTTCGTTCATTTGGTAAGACGTTGCGCCTGCTACAGGTGCATCGTTAACGTCTGTTACCGTTACGTCGATGTTTGCATCGACCGTCTCTGTACCATCAGATACTGAGAAGTCCAGACTTACGTCACCGTTAAAGTTCTCGTTCGGTGCAAAGGTGTAAGTGCCATCGCCATTGTCGGTGAACACACCCTCTGCGCCAGTGTAAGACACGTCGGCAACTGAAAGCTCATCACCATCAATATCAGAAGCACCCGCTAGCAGTTGCTCGTCTGTAAAGGTAAGTGAACCGTCTTCTTCAATGGTGTAAGCGACATCTTCAACAACTGCGATGTCATTCACTGGATTCACAGTAAGGTCGGCTGTTGCAACAACCGTTTCAGTACCATCAGAAAGGTCGAAGCTTAGGTCAATATCGCCATTGAAATCGGCATCCGGGGTAATGGTAAATGAACCATCATCGTTTGCCGTAACCGTCGCGTTATCACCTGCGGTTAGGTTGGCAGCGGTAAGATCATCACCGTCCACATCTGATGCTTGAGCAAGCAGTTGCTCTTGGCTTAGCGTGATTGAACCATCTTCATCCACTGAGTAAGCCAAGTCACCTGACACTGGTGCATCGTTGACTGCGATAACATCTATACCCGCAGTCGTTTGAGCGGTTGCACCGTCTTCATCTGCAACGGTTACATCTAGGCTGACATTGCCGTTGAAGTTTTCATTTGGTGCGAAGCTGTAAGTACCATCACCATTGTCAGTAAAGATACCGTCTGCGCCTGAGTAGGAAACATCGCTAACGGATACATCACCTTCAATGTCTGAGCTGTTCGCAAGGAGTTGCGCTTCAGAGATGGTAATCACATTATCTTCGTCAACGCTGTAGGTCGTTGAACCTGCAACCGGCAAGTCATTAACAGCAATGACGTCGATACCTGCGGTTGTTTCAGCGGTTGCGCCATCTTCATCCATAACAGATACATCAAGACTGATGTCACCGTTAAAGTTTTCGTTTGGAGCAAAGGTGTAAGTACCATCACCATTATCAGTGAATACACCATCAGGGCCGCTGTAGCTTACATCGCTGACAAACACTTCCCCTTCAACATCCGAGCTATTCGCTAGAAGTTGTGCATCGCTTAGGGTGATACTGCCGTCTTCTTCAACACTGTAAGTCGTAGAACCCGCTACCGGTACGTCGTTGATTGGAACCACTTGAACATCAATATTCGCCGATACAACATCTGTACCATCACTCACATCGTAGGTTAGGTCGACATTACCATTGAAGTTCTCGTTTGGAGCAAAGGTATAAGTACCGTCGCCGTTATCCGTGAACACACCGTCTGTACCTTCGTAGTTAACCGACTCGACAGAAAGATCATCGCCGTCAATATCCGTTGCACCAGCCAATAGCTGTTCATCGGTAAAGGTCAGCGAACCATCTTCATTAATGGTGTAGTCGTGGTCGTAAATAACCGAAAGGTCGTTAACTGCTGTTACAGTAACGTCTAGTTCCGCAGGCGTAACCCCGCCGTTACCATCGTCCACGTTGTAACTAATCGAGAATTCACCATTGAAGTTCTCTTCCGGTGTAATGGTGTAAGTACCATCACCATTGTCAGTGATAAGAGCGTTCTCAATTGAAACATCTCCAACACTTGGTTCGTTACCACCCGTTTCACCAGAATCATCACCTTCCTCGCCGGTTAGCAATTCAGAGATATCAATGCCGTTTTCATTCGCAAGCGCTTCTTCTGCCGTTGGTAAATCAAACGCATTCTCGCTGCCTACATCTTGGCTTGGAACAATAACGCCATTCACGATATCAAATACATGCCAATGGTCACCTGATGGGTTATCAGATAAATCTGGGCTGAAGGTTTCAACCAATGTATCGCCTACAAACACCTGAACTTGTACATCTTCAACACCATCTACATCCCAACTTCTGCTGGTGTAGTTGTGTACTGAATAGTGCATGTCCGCATCTTGGTAGTTTGGAATGGTGATGGTTTCAGGGCCGCCACCATTTGTGTCATCTACATCTTGTTGAACAACGTTACCTTCACCAAGATCATGGCTCATGTCGCGATAGTAAATATGGTCTAGCTCATTGCCATTCTCTGTATCGTAGAGCCATAGGTGGTTGTCCATATCACGTGGACTGTCGCCCCATGTGACCACGATACGCATATCTGTTTCTTCAAGTACTTCCGATATTGCGGTTACGCCGCCATTCACATCTTCGCCCGCAGGGACTAGGAAGCTACTGGTAATTGAACCTTCTTGTTCAATGGTTACCGTGCCTTGGTCAACGACTGAACCTGTAACAGAGTAATTACCTGAATCATCCGTTACTGTGGTGTAGCTATTGCCAGCGCTGTCGGTCAGGGTGACTTCTGCACCAGACACTGGATTACTGGTTTCAGCGTCCAACACTGTACCGGTTACGGTTGTTTCATCGCCCTGTTCTCCAATAATTGCGGTCATGTCATCGTCTTCGATGTCAGTCGCGAATTGTAGGAGCTCTTCTTGAGTAATGGTGTATGAACCATCTTCTTCAATGGTTATCGCCACATCAGCAGAAACAATCGGTGCGTCGTTCACTGGGTCAACGGTTAAGCCTAAGTTAGCGGCAATTGGAGTGTCGCCATCGCTGATGCTGTAGGCAACATCGATGTAGCCATTGAAGTTTTCGCTTGGAGTGATTGAGAACGTGCCATCGCCATTGTCGACAATCGTTGCATCGTCACCCACTAAGGTTAAGTCGGAAGCGACAAGGTCGTCGCCCTCAATATCAGCGGCATTCGCAAGTAGCTGCTCCTGCGTGATAGTGATGACATGATCTTCATCAACGTTCGCGTAAACATCAGATGTCGTTGGCAAGTCATTGACTGGGTTTACCGTCAGATCGGCGTTCGCCACAATTGACTCAGTGCCGTCTGAAATATCAAAGCTTAGGTCGATATCGCCATTGAAGTTAGCATCTGGCGTTACCGTAAAGGTGCCATCGCCATTATCAACAACAGTTGCATTATCGCCTGCGCTTAGGTTGCTTGCGGTCAGGTCATCGCCATCCACATCAGATGCTTGAGATAGCAACTGCTCTTGAGTCAGAGTAATCGAACCATCTTCATCAATGCTGTATGCCAAGTCACCCGATACTGGTGGATCATTAATTGGAAGAACATCAATACTTGCGCTGGTGGCTACTGTCGCACCGTCTTCATCTGTCACCACTACATCGAGGCTAACATCGCCATCGAAGTTTGCGTTCGGTGCAAAGCTGAATGTGCCGTTGCCGTTGTCAGTAAAGATACCGTCAGCGCCTGTGTAAGTAACACTATCAATCGCCACTTCACCTTCAATATCAGAAGAGTTCGCCAACAGTTGCTCTGCACTGATGGTGATAACTTCATCTTCGTTGACTGAGTAACTGGTTGAGCCTGCGATTGGCGGATCGTTCACCTCAAGTACAGTGATTCCCGCGGTAGTCGCTTCTGTTGCCCCTTCTTCATCGGTAACAACAACCGCTAAACTCACATCTCCATTGAAGTTCTCGTTTGGAGAGAAGGTGTAAGTGCCGTCACCGTTGTCTTCGAACACACCATCACTGCCAGTGTAAGTCACGCTATCAATCGCAACCTCACCTTCAATATCTGAAGAGTTGGCTAATAGCTGTTCGTTACTGATCGTGATTGAGTTGTCTTCATGCACAGTGTAAGACGTGCTACCCGCCACTGGTGGATCGTTCTCAGGCGTCACGCTCACATCAATGTTGGCTTGAACCGTATCCGTGCCATCTGACACATCAAAGCTGAAGTTCACATCACCATTGAAGTTCTCGTTTGGCGCAAAGCTGTAGCTTCCGTCACCATTGTCAGTAAGCACACCATCAGCACCAGTGTATGTCACACCTTCGACTGTTAGGTCGTCACCTTCAACATCCGTTGCACCCGTTAACAGGTCTGCGTCAGTGAAGTTAAGAACCCCATCTTCACCAATAGTGAATGCTTGATCTTGTGGCTCTGGCGCATCATTGACAGGTGTTACCGTCAAGTCTAGGCCAGCAGCGACCATGTCCTCTCCATCGGTGACATCGTAACTAAATTCGATATTACCGTTGAAGTTTTCACTCGGTGTAATGGTGAAACTGCCATCGTCGTTCATTTGAACGGTCGCATTTTCATCATTGGTGGTTAGGTTGATTGCTGATAGGTCATCACCATCAATGTCGACAGCGTGCTCTAGCAACTGCTCTTGAGTTAACGTGATGCTGTTATCTTCGGCTGTAACGGCACTAATATCACCGTCAACTTCTGGAGCATCGTTCGCAGGTGAGATGTGAATCGTCACGTCTTGCGTAGCTGTTGCGGTTGTACCGGTATCAACATCTGTTGATGTTGCATTCACAGTTAGAACCACATCACCATTGAAGTCACCTGAAGGGATAAACTCTAGCCCTTCTAGCTCGCCTGGTTGCAATGACCAAGTGCCATCACCGTTATCGGTACCTGCAGAAAGCGAGCTGCCTTCTGGCACGTCTTCAATCAAGATAGCAAGGTTTTCTGAGCCATCGGTATCTGTTAGAGCTGCATCAATATCAAGTGGTACAGGTGTGTCTTCAGTACCAATGATTTGGTAATCCGCGTCAGACACTGTGATTTCGATGTTGTCGATACCAAACGCCTCGTCACTCACACCTTGGTTCAAGGTTGAACCGAAGCCTAACTCAAGTTGGCCGTCTTCAACGGGTACCGTTAGGTTGATTTGATGTGCTTGGTCGTTCCAACCACTGAAGCCTTCACCTTGCGACACGCCGTGAACAACTTCACCGACTTCATTGCCCGCTGAATCGTACAACGTTGTAGTGCCATCTTGAGTTTGGAACGCCGAGTTATCTAACGAAGTAAGCTCTTCGCCGCCGACAAAGATTTGGAATGACTCACCATCCCAAGAATCAATTTCGTAGAAACTGAACGAGATATTAACTTCGCTCACATCACTTGGAATGTCGTAAGTTTTGCTGACAGCTTCATCGCCACCAGTGCCACCAATACGACCTAGCATGTCACCTGATTCGAAGCCTTGTGAGCTTTCAGTACCGGTATTCCAGCCGTTTGAGCCAGACTCGAAGTTGTCAGAAGCAATCACTAGGTCAGAAGCAATCGACAGCTCTGGCATATCAACCACAGATTGAACATCAATCGTCGCTTCTGCTGGTACTGTCGCTGTACCGTCATTCACGTCGAACGTCACGTTCACATTGCCGTCGAAGTTTTCATTCGGTGCGAATGTGTAAGTACCGTCGCCGTTATCAACCAAAGTACCGCTATCTGAAGCCACATTTTCAACCGATAGGTTATCGCCATCAATGTCGCCCGCATTTTGCAGCAGTTGCTCTTCTGTAAAGGTAAAGCTGGTGTCTTCTTGAGTCACAAACTGTGGCTCACCGACTGTTGGCAAGTCATTGACAGGGTTAACGGTAAGATCAGCCGTTGCTTGAAGCGTCGCATCGCCATCGGTAATGTCGAAGTTCAAATCAATGTCGCCATTGAAGTTAGCATCTGGCGTGATAGTGAAACTACCATCATCGTTTGCTGTAACTGTCGCATCACCACCAACGGTTAGGTTAGCCGCTGTTAAGTCATCGCCATCAACATCACTCGCTTGAGCAAGTAATTGCTCTTGGCTCAAGGTAATTGAGCCATCTTCGTCCACGCTGTACGCCAAGTCGCCCGATACCGGAGCATCGTTAACAGGCAGAACATCAATGCTTGCGTTGGTCGCTACGGTTGCGCCTTCTTCATCAGTAACGACAACATCAAGGCTTACGTCGCCATCGAAGTTAGCGTTAGGTGCGAAGCTGAATGTTCCGTCACCATTGTCGGTAAAGATACCGTCTGAACCTGTGTAGTTAACGCTATCAATCGCCACTTCACCTTCGATATCAGAAGCGTTTGCCAACAGTTGCTCTGAACTGATGGTGATAACTTCGTCCTCGTTGACTGAGTAGCTGGTTGAGCCTGCGATTGGTGGATCGTTCACCTCAAGTACAGTAATACCCGCGGTGGTCGCTTCAGTTGCGCCCTCTTCATCAGTTACGACAACATCAAGGCTAACTTCGCCGTTGAAGTTTTCGTTTGGTGAGAAGGTGTAAGTACCGTCACCGTTGTCTTCAAAGACACCGTCAGCGCCAGTGTAAGTCACGCTATCGACTGCCACATCACCTTCAATGTCAGAAGAGTTAGCAAGTAACTGTTCGTCGCTGATGGTAATTGAGTTGTCTTCATGAACGGTGTAAGACGTGCTACCTGCAACCGGTGGATCGTTCTCTGGTGTCACGCTGACATCAATGTTGGCTTGAACCGTATCCGTGCCATCTGACACATCAAAACTGAAGTTCACATCACCATTGAAGTTCTCGTTTGGCGCAAAGCTGTAGCTTCCGTCGCCATTGTCAGTAAGAACACCGTCGGCACCTGTGTAAGTCACGCCTTCAACCGATAGGTCATCCCCATCGATATCGGTAGCACCTGTTAGCAAGTCTTCATCTGTGAAGTTCAAGATGCCGTCTTCGCCAATGCTGAACGTTTGATCTTGTGGTTGTGGAAGGTCATTGACTGGGTTAACGGTTAGGTCAGCCGTCGCAACGAGCGTGTCTGTACCGTCGCTAATGTCGAACGTTAGGTCAATGTCACCATTGAAGTTCGCATCTGGCGTAATGGTAAAGCTGCCGTCATCGTTAGCAACAACCGTCGCGTCTCCATCAACAATCAAGTTAGAAGCAGTAAGGTCGTCTCCGTCTACATCGCTTGCTTGAGAAAGAAGCTGCTCTTGGCTCAAGGTAATCGAACCGTCTTCCTCAACACTGTATGCCAGGTCGCCTGATACTGGCACGTCGTTGATTGGTAATACATCAACCGTAATAAACGTATCAACTTGAGCGCCGTCTTCATCTTGAATGGTCACATCCAACTGCACTTGGCCGTTGAAGTTTTCATTCGGAGCGAAGCTACATGTACCGTCACCATTGATTGAGAAGATACCGTCTGGGCCATCGTAGTTGATCTCAACAAGCTCAACATCACCTTCAATATCAGAAGCGTTCAGCAGAACTTGAGACTCATTGAAAGTCAGTACTGAATCTTCATCGATGGTGTATGACGTTGGGCCAGCAACAGGCGGATCGTTCACCTCAAGGACAGTAATACCCGCAGTTGTTGCTTCGGTCGCGCCATCTTCATCCGTCACGACAACATCTAGGCTAACTTCGCCATTAAAGTTCTCGTTTGGCGAGAAGGTGTATGTACCGTCACCGTTGATTTCCAGAACACCGTCGCTACCACTGTAAGTCACGTTATCAATTGCGACTTCGCCTTCGATATCCGAAGAGTTCGCTAGCAGTTGTTCGTTACTGATTGTAATAGAGTTGTCTTCATGAACCGTGTAAGACGTACTACCCGCAACCGGAGGATCATTCTCTGGCGTCACGCTCACATCAATGTTAGCGGTTACCGTATCGGTTCCATCTGATACATTGAACGAGAAGTTGACATCGCCATTGAAGTTTTCGTTTGGCGCGAAGCTGTATGTGCCATCGCCATTGTCGGTTAGGACACCATCTGCGCCAGTGTAAGTTACACCTTCAACACTTAGGTCGTCCCCTTCAATGTCCGTCGCACCTGTTAATAGGTCTTGGTCATTGAAGGTTAACACGCCATCTTCGCCGACTGTGAATGCCTGGTCTTGTGCTTCTGGACCATCGTTCACTGGTGAAACTGTTAGCTCTAGGTTGGTAGAGACAACATCATCACCATCAGACACATCAAACGTAAAGCTAACATCGCCATTGAAATCAGCATCTGGCGTTAATGTGTACGTACCATCACCGTTATCGGTAATCGTAACGCTCTCATCATCGGTCGCTAAATTCAGAGCCGTCAGCTGGTCGCCATCGAGATCTCGAGCATTAGCTAACAAGTCTTCTTGCGTAATGGTGATAGAACCATCTTCTTCTACTGTTGCTGCAACAGGCAGCGCTTCAGGTGCGTGCTCAATGTGCGCGCCTGTCGCGTTAATGTAGATGGTTTGAGAGACCGTTTCAGAATCATCATTCGATAGCTCTGTTGCGGTTGCCGTTACATGAACTTCAAACTGTTCGTTGAAGTCTTCTGGTAACTGGATTTGTAGTGAATTTTCGATAGCCGTTGTCGGTAAGTTCACCGTACCATCAGGGCCAACCGTTACTTCACCGCTGTAGATTTGGCTGTTCACTTCACCCACATCGATTGTGAAGTTGAAATCTGTGTAGTCAGCATCACCGCCGCCATACAAATCTTCAAAGCCGTAAACCAGCTCGCCGTCTTCATTAACCGTCGTGCGAGTATGTTCGATACCATCTTGGTTTAGCTGAGAGCTTGAACCACCATGGAAGATCGCGTCACCATTCTGGCCTTGAATCACTGTCTCGGTTCCATCAGCAGCCACAAAGACAAGTTGAGGATCAACCGTATCCATGTTCGCAGGCGAACCATCCTCAGCACGGAACTCGTACTGACCGTCTTGCATCGCATCAAAGTCGTTGTGCTGATGTCCGTTTGGAATTAAGAACAGGTTAAAGCTTTCGCCTTCCTCGACTTGGAAGCTGAATTGATCTTGCCCTGGAACAAGGTCGCCGCCACCACCAACTTGTGATGCGTTTTCGTAAACAACTTCAACACCTGTGATGTTGCCGTCTTCGTCTACTTTGTAGTAACCCGCAGCGTTTTGGTAGCCAGCCGTCTCACCTTCAAACGTTACTGTGATTTCAGTGTCGTTGTAACTGGTGATACCGTTCTCTTGGTCATTCAGAACGCCTTCGTTATCGTATTGAATAACCGAACCTTCTGGCACACCATCTACTGTAACAGTGAGTGTTTCAGACAAGTCTTGGTCGACAAGTGCCGCCGCAATGTTCAGTTCAACAATGCCGCCTGGCTCAACCAAAATAGCTTGGTCATCAACGTTAACGCCGTCGCCATCGGTTATCACAAGATCCGGCGCATCCGCGACTGCTTCAATATGAACGTTAAGGTCTTGTTCAACCTCATCCGTACCGTCTGTTACCGTAAAGCTGAACTGCAGATCACCACTGAAGTGCTCTTCAGGAACGAAGCTGAACGTGCCGTCACCATTGTCGGTGACTGTGCCTTCATCGCCAGAGTAATTGATGCTAGTAACGCTTAGGTCATCGCCATCAATATCAATCGCACCACTCAACAGATCTTCTTGAGTGAACAGGATGCTGCCATCTTCTTCAATGTGGTACATGCCTGGAGCAACAATTGGAATGTCATTCACCGGATTAACGGTCAATGTCATATCATTAGACGTGCTCAGCTCACCATCGCTCACCTCATAAGTGAATGCAATATCACCGTTGAAGTTTTCAGAAGGTGTCACTGTGTACGTGCCATCACCATTGTCTACAATGCTGGCGTTCGGATCATTGGTTTCAAGCGAAGAAGCAAATAGCTCATCGCCATCTTGGTCGCTCGCGTTCTCCAACAACATTTCTTGTGTAACGAGGATTGAACCATCTTCGTCGACATCTGCCACCATTGGCGTCGCTTCTGGCGCATCGTTGACGAACTCAACTTTTAGGTCGATGTTTGCGGCAACCACATCAGTGCCATCGCTCACATCAAACGCTAAGTCAACGTTACCGAAGAAGCCCTGCTCTGGTGTTAATGTGTATGTTCCATCGCCATTGTCTGTGACTTCTACCGTGTCGCTTGCACTCGTCACATTCACAACTGACAGTTCGTCGCCTTCAATGTCTGTCGCTTGTGCTAATAGTTCAGCTTCGGTAATGGTAATCGCTTGACCGTCTTCCGTAGTGAAAGACATGTCAGGCACGTCTGGAGCATCGTTGATAGGGTTTACGGTTAGGTTGAGGTCAGCCGCAACAGTTTCGATCGCGTCAGTGACATCATAAGTAAACTCAATCTCACCAAAGAAATCTGCACTTGGTGTAATAGTGAAGCTACCGTCTGGGTTTTCTACAACAACCGCATTTGGATCGTTGGTCGCAAAGTTAACCGCTTCAAGGTTATCGCCATCTACATCGGTTGCATTCGCTAACAGATCCTCTTGAGTGATAGTGATTGAACCATCTTCATCAACAGCGGCTTCAATTGGACCACCAACCTCTGGGCCTTCATTGACAATTTCAACGTCAACTCTTGCTGTACTTGGTGCGCTTGCTTGGCCATCACTGATATCGAAAGTCAGATTCACTTCACCGTAGAAGTCTTCTGCAGGTTCGAAGGTAAAGGTATTATCACCGTTATCCGTTAACGTACCTTGCGTTTGGTCTGCAAGTAATAGGTTTTCGACATGAAGAATGTCGCCATCAACATCGGTAGCACCAGACAATAGGTCTTTCGCTTCGATGATCATGGAGCCGTTTTCAAGCATTTGGGTGTGCAATGGTTCACCCGGAACCGGCACATCATTGACTGGTACGACCGTTAGGTCTAGATGCGTTGCAACTTCATCAGTTCCATCAAACACCTTGTAGTCGATGTCGATTTCACCATTGAAGTTTTCATTCGGCATGAAGGTAAACGTACCATCGCCGTTATCAACTAGCTCACCGTTATCACCACCGTAAGTGATGTCAGAAATAGACAGCGTATCGCCTTCCACATCTGTGGTGTTCGCTAGCAAGTCATCTGCACTGAACGTGATACCTTCATCTTCATCTGTCGATAGAACAATCGGGCCAGAAACGATTGGCGCATCATTTACTGATTCGAAATTGATATTGATGATATTGCTGTCTGTCAGCTCACCATCGGTAACTTGGTAACCAAGTTCGATTTCACCATGGAAGTTTTCATCCGGTGTTACCGTCCAAGTGCCATCACCATTATCGGTGAGTGTTGCATGCTCTGAGTTTTCACCCACTAGCTCTAGATTTTCAATATCAAGGTCGTCGCCATCAATATCAGATGCTTGCGCCAGTAGTTGCTCTTCGGTAATCACAACCGAAGCAAACTGGGCAGAACCATCGGTATCGACAGTAATATTCGGAAGATCAGCCGTTAACTCGATTTCGTTGTCACCCGCATGGATATTCAACTCAACCGTTTCAGTAATCTCTGAACCATCTACACCAATCGATGTAAACACCGCTTCATCATGACAAGTTTGTGACACTGTCATGTTTTGAACGACGTAAGTACCATTACCTTGCACGGTACCAAGCTCAAAGTAGGACACTGGTTGATCAACCGTTAGCGTGTAATCTGTCTCGAAAGTACCACGGTCTTCTTTGTGGTAAGTCATCGAGTCAATTAGGTCGCCATCCTCATTGAACGCTTTGATTTCTACTTCTGTAAAGTGACGAGACTCTTCCATGAACCAGCCACCCAAACCATCTAGGTGGAAACTGATTTCATTGATGTCTTGACCTTCAACTGAAACCGTCAGTTTCTCATCACCACTTAAGCCTTGGCGGTCAGTATCACCGATACCATGACCAATGTGGGTGTTGCCATTCCAGGCACCAAGAGGGTCATCGTTACTTTGAACAGTTACCGTTAAGTCACCATCTGAGAACTCACGCGTATAAGGGTCAACTTCTGTACCCCAATCATCCACACTCGCGTTATCGTCAAACGTACCGATTTGTGTGGTGTGTGTACCTTCAGCAAGAGCATCTTCACTTGGAACAAAGCGCACTTCGGTATCTGCAGGAACTTCTTGTCCTACTTCCAGTACCACCCATTCGTCATTCACATTTGCTTCAATGATGCCGTTTTCTGGCGCTTGGTCTAAACGTAGTGCTGGTTCTTCACGAAGTGTCACACCAACTGTTTGGTCTTCTTGCGCTTGGATGAAGATTTCATCGCCCGCTTCTGGCGCATCGTTGACAGGGTTAACCGTCAAGTCGAGTGTCGTCAGAACTTCATTCTCACCATCACTGATGCTGTATGTGAAGTCCAACTCGCCATTGAAGTTTTCTGTGTGCGTAATAGTGAATGAACCATCGTCATTAGTAACAATTGTCGCATCTGGATCGTTGGTTTGTAGGTTAGATGCCGTTAACTCATCACCTTCAACATCGGTCGCATTAGCGAGTAACTGCTCTTGAGTAATGGTGATTGAATTATCTTCATCGACTTCAGCCTGAATGCCCGAAGTTTCAGGTCCGTCATTCACAGCGATAACATCGATGCCAGCGGTTGTGGTTGCGGTTGCACCGTCTTCGTCAACGACAACAACGTCTAGTGAAATATCACCATCGAAGTTTTCATTTGGCGTAAAGGTGTAAGTACCATTGCCATTATCAACAAAAGAGCCGTCATCACCGGAGTACGATACTCCAGACAGTGAAACATCACCTTCTACATCGGAAGAGTTTGCCAATAATTGCTCATCACTGATCGTGATTTGGCCATCTTCTTGAACTGTGTACGATGTTGAGCCCGCTACTGGTGGGTCATTCTCAGGCGTTACGCTGACATCAATAACAGCTGATGTTGAATCAGTACCGTCAGAGACATCGAATGAGAATTGAACATCACCATTGAAGTTCTCGTTTGGAGCAAAGCTATATGTGCCGTCGCCATTATCGCTAAGAACACCATCTGCACCTGTGTAGAGTACGTTTTCAATCGACAGTTCATCACCATCAATATCCGACGCACCTGCAAGCAGGTCAGCATCGGTGAAGAGTAACGTACCGTCTTCTTCAATCGTGAACTGTTGATCTTGCGCTTGTGGCAAGTCATTAACCGGATTCACGGTAATGTCTAGGCCAACTTGAACTGAACCACCATCGTTATCGATGATATCGAAGTTCAGATCTAGGTCACCGTTGTAATCTGCGTTCGGTGTGATGGTGTAGCTGCCATCATCATTGTGTTGGATGGTCGCATTTTCATCAGTAGATAGATTGATAGCTTCTAAGTTATCGCTATCGATATCACCTGCTCTTGCTAGCAATTGCTCTTGGCTTAGCGTGATGGAGCTATCTTCATTGATGGTGTAAGCCAAATCGCCCGATACTGGCGCATCATTGATTGGCAATACATCAACGTTAATGTGTGTTTCAACCGTTGCGCCATCTTCATCTTGAATGGTCACACCCAGTTGAACCTGACCATTGAAGTTTTCGTTGGGTGCAAAGCTGCATGTACCATCACCATTTACAGTGAAGATACCGTCAGAGCCATCGTAGTTAATGCCAACAAGTTCTACATCGCCTTCGATATCCGAAGCATTCACAAGAATCTGAGATTCACTGAACGTCAGAACCGAATCTTCGTCAATGGTGTATGACGTTGGACCCGCAACTGGTGGATCGTTCACTTCAAGAACGGTAATACCTGCTGTGGTTTCATCAATTGCACCTTCTTCATCTGCAACAATCACATCAAGGCTGATATCACCGCTGAAGTTTTCATTAGGAAGGAAGGTATAGCTGCCATCGCCGTTATCTTGGAACACACCATCAGTGCCACTGTAAGTCACAGTATCAACCGACACCGCACCTTCAATATCCGAAGAGTTAGCTAGCAACTGTTCATCAGAAATTGTGATGGCATTGTCTTCATTGACCATGTATGAGGTTGAACCCGCAACTGGCGGATCGTTCTCAGGAGTCACACTCACATCAATGTTAGCGCTAACGGTTTCTGTGCCATCAGACACATCGAAACTGAAGTTCACATCGCCATTGAAGTTTTCATTTGGCGCAAAGGTATAAGTACCATCACCGTGGTCGGTCAGTACGCCATCACCACCTGTATAGCTAATACCTTCAACGGTTAAGTCGTCGCCATCAATATCGGTGGCACCGGTAAGTAAGTCGGCGTCTGTAAATTGAAGCGTACCGTCTTCTGCGATACTGAATTGTTGGTCTTGAGGAACCGGCAAGTCATTAACTGGGTTAACGGTTA
>NZ_JBFRTN010000010.1:0-2341 GCF_041474095.1 Vibrio sp. 10N.222.54.A3 | reverse complement strand
GTTAACCCAGTTAACGACCTGCCAGTCCCTCAAGATCAACAGTTCAGCGTTGAAGAAGACGGCACACTTATCTTCACTGATGCCGACCTATTAACAGGCGCTACTGACATCGAAGGTGACAACCTAACGGTTGAAGGTGTGACCTACGACGGTGGCGACGGTATTCTTACCGACAACGGCAACGGTACGTATACCTTCGCACCAAATGAGAACTTCAATGGTGACGTAAACTTCGGTTTTGATGTATCAGACGGCACCGATACAGTGTCAGCGAACATCGATGTGAGTGTTACAGCAGTTGATGATGCGCCAGTGTCTGGTGACTTAGCGTACTCAATCGACGAAGACGGTTCGATTCGTCTAAGCCAAGAGCAGCTTCTATCGCAAGCTTCTGACGTAGAAGGCGATGACCTGACAGCTAGCGACCTTACGGTTGGTGGAGATGCGACGGTTGTAGCTAATGATGACGGCAGCTTCACGATTACGCCAGATGAGAACTTCAATGGCGACATCGATATCAGCTTCGATATCTCAGATGGTACTAATACGGTTCAAGCATCAGCTGACCTAACCGTTAACCCAGTTAATGACCTGCCAGTACCTCAAGATCAACAGTTCAGCGTTGAAGAAGACGGCACGTTAATCTTCACTGATGCAGACCTGTTAACAGGTGCTACAGACATCGAAGGTGATAACCTAACGGTTGAAGGTGTGACCTACGATGGCGGCGACGGTATTCTTACCGATAACGGTAATGGCACATATACTTTCGCTCCGAATGAGAACTTCAATGGCGACGTAAACTTCGGCTTCGATGTGTCAGATGGTACCGATACGGTGTCAGCAAACATCGACGTAAGCGTAACAGCGGTTGATGATGCGCCAGTGTCTGGTGACCTAGCGTACTCAATCGATGAAGACGGTTCGATTCGTCTAAGCCAAGAGCAGTTGCTTTCTCAAGCGTCTGACGTAGAGGGCGATGACCTTACGGCGAGCGACCTAACGGTTGACGGTGATGCAACGGTCGTTGCGAACGATGACGGCAGCTTCACCATCACGCCAGATGAGAACTTCAACGGTGACATCGATATCAGCTTCGATATCTCTGATGGCACCAATACGGTTCAAGCTTCTGCAGACCTAACCGTTAACCCAGTTAATGACCTGCCAGTGCCTCAAGATCAACAGTTCAGTATTGCAGAAGACGGTACTTTACTGTTCACAGACGCGGATCTGCTTACAGGCGCGACAGACGTTGAAGGTGATAACCTAACGGTTGAAGGCATCACTTATGAAGGCACTGATGGCGTACTGACTGACTTAGGTGAGGGCTCGTACAGCTTCGCGCCAAACGAAAACTTTAATGGCGATGTGAGCTTTAGCTTCGATGTGTCAGACGGTACCGATACGGTGTCTGCAAACATTGATGTTAGCGTGACTCCTGAGAACGATCCGCCAGTTGCGGGTTCAACGTCTTACACGGTGAATGAAGACAATTCGATTACCATTTCTGACGCACAACTATTGGCAACATCTTCAGATATTGAAGGTGATGTATCGATAGACAGCGTAACTTACTCTGGTAGTGACGGTGTCCTTGAAATCAATGGTAACGGCACTTATACCTTCTCACCAAATGAGAACTTCAGCGGTGAAATTGCACTGGATGTGGTTGTTGCTGACGAAGATGGTGCGACGGACGCGACGACTGCGGGTATCAATGTTCTTGAAGTGAACGATCCGCCGGTTGCAGGCCCAACGTCTTACACCATTGATGAAGACTCAGTACTGACCTTCAGTGAGTCTCAAGTGTTGCTTAATGCCTCAGATGTAGAAGGGGATGTTGAGCTTGTTGGTATTAGCTACGATGGCCCTGAGGGTATCTTCTCAGTAAATGGTGATGGCACTTGTAGCTTCGCTCCGAATGAGAACTTTAATGGCCAAGTTCAGCTTGATGTCACCATTCGTGATGAAGATGGTGCAGAAGTGGAAACCGTCATCAATGTTGACGTATTACCAATCAATGATGCGCCAGTATCCGGTGATTTGGCTTACAACGTTAACGAAGATGGTTCAATCACATTGAGCCAAGTTCAGCTGTTGTCTCAAGCGTCCGATGTTGAAGGCGAAGACCTAACCGCGAGCGGCTTAACAGTTGGTGGTGATGCGACGGTTGTAGCTAACGATGATGGCAGTTTCACCATCACACCAGATGCGAACTTCAATGGTGACATTGATATCAGCTTCGATATCTCAGATGGCACCAACACAGTTCAAGCCTCTGCAGACTTAACCGTTAACCCAGTAAACGACCTGCCAGTGCCTCAAGACCAACAGTTCA
>NZ_JBFRTN010000009.1:0-115467 GCF_041474095.1 Vibrio sp. 10N.222.54.A3 | reverse complement strand
ATATATTTCAGTGATTTAAAAATTGCAGGTGGCACGTAATTACCCCTAAAGTGGTATGTAAAATTTTTGTTATATTTATATAAATGAGCGTTTGTGGTGCAACTTTCTGCAAGATGGTGCAAAAATTAAGTTTCTATCGTGGTTAATTTCTATTTTTCTCATTTCTGATAGGTTTGTGTTTATTAAGTTCTTGTTTTTATTGTTAAATATTTCTTGCTTGTTGATTGCTATGAAGTGGCGTGTTATTTGCTTATTTTCAGTTATTACAATTATGGATAATTGAGCGAGAAACGGATGACCGATTCAAACAGCGGCTGGATAAAATCGACCTGTGCTTATTGTGGTGTAGGGTGTGGAATAGAAGCGAGACCGACATCGTTAGGAAAACTAGAAGTGCGTGGTGATAAAGATCATCCATCAAACTATGGAAAGCTATGCACTAAAGGGATTGCGCTCGGCGACACCGTCACGCCTTTAGGTCGTCTTACACAGCCTGCTCATATTCAGAATGAGCAAAAACAAGAGCTAGATTGGAACAGTGCCACTCAGTTGGTCGCAGACAAATTCAATCAAACCATCGAAGAATTTGGGGCCGATTCCGTTGCGTTCTATGTATCTGGTCAGCTGCTTACCGAAGACTATTATGTTGCCAATAAACTGATGAAAGGCTTCATTGGTAGTGGCAACATCGACAGTAACTCTAGGTTGTGTATGGCTTCAACCGTGGTCGGGCATAAGCGAGCATTTGGCGCAGACACAGTACCGGTTTGCTACGAAGATCTCGAGCAAGCCGAACTCGTCGTGATTACAGGTTCCAACTTAGCATGGTGTCACCCGGTACTTTTCCAAAGATTAAGAGCCGCGAAACAAGCCAACCCTGCATTGAAAGTCATCGTCATAGACCCGCGTTATACCGACACTTGTGAAATCGCAGACATTCACTTGGCATTGGAATCAGGCTCAGACGTCGCATTGTTCAATGGTTTATTGGGTTACCTCGATGATAACGACAAGCTAGATGCAGACTACATAGAAAACCACACCCAAGGCTTTACTGAATCGATTCGATCTGCGACTCACTACCGTTATACAGAGTCAGGTTATACCGAATCAGGCTGGGGCGACAAAAGTGTTCCTGAGCTTACAGGGTTAACAGAGCAGCAGCTAAAACAGTTCTACAGCTTGTTTGCATCGAACGAGAAGGTGCTGACCATTTACTCCCAAGGTGTGAACCAATCGACACAAGGGTGTGACAAGGTGAATGCCATTATCAACTGCCATTTAGCGACCGGGAAAATCGGTAAACCGGGCATGGGGCCATTCTCAGTAACAGGTCAGCCGAACGCAATGGGCGGGCGAGAGGTGGGCGGGTTAGCCAATACCTTAGCGGCGCATTTTGAATTTGGTGATCCGCAATCACACAAAACGGTGAGTGAGTTCTGGCAAACCGACAGCTTAGCCACACATGCGGGCTTAAAAGCGATTGACCTGTTTGATGCCATGAATGAAGGCAAAATCAAAGCGGTGTGGATTATGGCAACCAACCCAGTTGTGAGCCTGCCTGACAGTGAAAAGATCAAAGCGGCATTAGAGAAGTGCCCATTTGTGGTGGTGTCGGACTGCATTGCCGATACTGAAACCACTCGCTTGGCCGATGTGGTGCTTCCCGCGCAAGGGTGGAGCGAGAAGTCGGGCACCGTGACTAACTCTGAACGCCGAATCTCACGCCAACGCCGTGTATTACCAAGCCCAGGGGAAGCCAAACCCGATTGGTGGATTCTAAAAGAAGTCGCACAAAAAATGGGATTCAAAGAGCAATTTGAGTTCCGTCACGAAGGTGAGATCTTCAAAGAGTATTGCGAGATGACAGCGCTCGGCAATGAAACGGGCAAAGCGCGTGATTTGTGCTTAATTGGATTAACCAAACTGGATGAAAAAGGCTATGGCGAACTCACTCCACAGCAATGGCCAGTGTTAGAGTATCAACCAGAGATCATTGAGCAACGCATGTTCACCAATGGTGAGTTCTTTACCGAATCAGGCAAAGCGCAGTTTATTGCAGTTGAGCACGACAAACCGATTGCCGATACCAGCCTTGAATTCCCACTTATCATGAACACAGGCCGAATCAGAGACCAATGGCACACCATGAGCCGCACAGGTTTGGCGGCAGGCTTAGGTGAACACACCCCAGAACCGTTTGTCGCCATCCACCCAGATACCGTTTCAGAACTGAACTTGGATGAGTTTGGGCTAGATGCTTTCAACCACGCGACTATTAACCCTGTGGTGAAAGTGCGCAGCGCACAAGGGGAGTGCCAAGCGCGCTTAGTGGTGACCAAAGAGATGCGCCGTGAACAAGTCTTCATGCCTATCCATTGGAACGCACCGACTGCCAAAGACAGTAAGCCGTGTGACCTGATCCTACCTCATACCGATGCCGCATCAGGTCAGCCAGAATTCAAACACACCCCAGTGGTGGTTGAACCGTGTGGCTATCGCAGCGAAGCCGCACTGGTCAGTGATAAGGTGATGGATTGCAGCGGTTTTGATTACTGGGTGCGCCAAAGAGTGGAGGGCGGTTTTCTGTATCGCATCTCATCATCTAAGAACCCAATGGAGCTGGTGATTCAACTTGCCAACACCCTCGATGCCTTACCAGAACCTAACGCGGAGGCAATCAAATCACTCCATTACCACGGCAACAAATCATTCAAGAACTATGGCTCTGCGAAGCTAGGTCAGTCTGGTGTAAAGCAAGCCTTCGTGGTGAACAGTAAGCTAGACCATCAAAGCATTGAATGGCTAGTGGAGTGCCTAACAAGAGAAGCCGATGAAGAGTTCGAAGCCGAGTTTTTGAGTACTATGGCGAAGTAGTTACTTCCTCTTACTTATCCATACCTACAGCGTAAACGCCGACAATCATGTCGGCGTTTTTGTTTGAGAATACAACTTCCAAGATACAACCTTCATAGCCTGAACTGCGGTTTACTCACATATTGGGGAGTTTTCTGCATTTTGCCGGAACTATATGGAAAATTTCTGCTTTTCGTCATGTTTGATACAAAGATAAGTAGGTAAGATGATGTTATTAAATGAGTTATTAGACTAAGTGCAGCGAGTCTTGGAAACTAGACAGAATTGTTTCAGGGACAAAATGCAGAATTATTCTGTCTAATATAGCTGTTAGTTGCTTCGAGGAAATAGGTTAATCATGATTCTTTATAAATATATGTCATTTCAGTCTGCTTCGAAGGTAATGAAGAATAGCTCAATAGGCTTTTCTTGTTTAGAAGACCTTAATGATCCATTTGAAGGAACAGCTATCTGTTTTGAAGAATCAGATACATTGAGTCGTAAGCCACAGAAAAATCCACACCGCGAGCGCCTAAGTCGTAATTATGGGGTGTTGTCTCTTACGCGCAACCCGTTAAATCCTCTGATGTGGTCACATTATGGTGATGACCATAGAGGTGTCGTTATTGGCATTGATATGAGTAAGGCCAATTTGCTAGATGAAAGCTCATGTGTAATTCCTGCCCAATATGGTGAGATAGTTTACACATCAACCATGCCACAAAATATGCTCCCGACCTCAAGTGCTGAGTCACTAATGTCTGTAGGTACAGAATATAAGTGTTTCAGACATCATAATTACGATCTGTTTAAGAACGCATTTCTCATGAAAGATCTAACATGGGGGTACGAAGAGGAGGTGAGAGTTGTAAAAAGTATTAATGGCTCTCAGAAATCTCGTTACTCAGCATGTGAGTTTGTGAATGAAGCAGGAAAATGGAGTCAATTAACAATTATGGGGCGTCCACTGTATTGCTTATCAATTCCCAAAGAATCAATAGTTGAAGCATATTTAGGTTGCTCTACCTACAGCAATGTTACCCGTTTGGGTATGAGTGAAGATGATTACTTTAATATCCGCAAAGCTTGGCAATCAAGTGGTGTAAATGTTCAATTAGTACGTCGCAAGGAAGGCACTTGGAACTTAGAAGTTTCTGACCACAAAATTTAGAACGCAACTAACAAACGTTTAAGAATCAACCCAACCAAAGAGGGCGCCAATAACGGCGCCCTTTGTATTAGTTGGCAACGCTGTAAGTGTCGTAGTCGCGCAGTAAGAAGAGTGCGACACAGGCTGCGAGCATTGGCCAAGAGGCGAAGAATAGAAGGTTATTGAACGGGTCCATGTATTTTCCAAAAGAGGCGAAAGTTGAGCCTGCATGCAAGACCAAAATGGCTCCGTAGGTGTACTTTTTCCACATGCCTACAACGAATGCGCCTAAAAATCCGAGCTGCGCGACACCCAGAGCCATCATCGCATTGTTCGAGATGTCGATGCCGTAAAAGCCAGACAGTACTTTTGTCGCGTGCTCAGGGACAAGGATCTTATCCAAGCCCCAGAATAAGAAGACGATAAAAATGCCGATTCTCAGCAGTAGTAGGCTAGTCGCCAGTTTGGTTTGAAGTGTCTTTTCCATGATATCCCTTGTGATGCATTCAATGATGCGATGATTTAAATGTTCATCAAAGGAGACCCATAGCCTTCGCATTTTCTTTCGTTGTTTTTTAGTGCCTTATGTAACAAGGAATGTCTGATTAACCTTTGCTTATATAATATGTCATTTTTTTGATGTGGTATCATTCACGCAGTTAACTGTTAATGGATATATAACGTGAAAAAATACCTACTATTATCGCTTTCGGTTTTAATTTTGGCTGGTTGTGGAGCCCCTCGTTACACTGGGAGCGCGATTCCAGAACCTACGACTGAAGTTGATGTTGTTATCGTTAAAGACGCTGAAACACGTGAAGGGTTTTTAAATACTATGGAAACGTGGCTGCAAGATAACGATTATACCTACACCGTCGTACCTGATAAGTCGAAGCACGATCTTGATAAGCTGACATTGGAGTATGAAGGCCATTGGAGCTGGGACTTAGCGTTGTTCTTAAAGCAAGCGGAGATCAATGCTTATCAGAACGGACAAAGAGTAGGTGAAGTAGAATTTAAAGTCCCATACACGGCTAACCCAAACAAATTTGGTAATGCAGCTAAGCGTATTGGTTTTATGATGGATACGGTATTTGGTAAGAAAACTGCTGAAGAAGCAACGAAAGCAGCTAATTCATCAGATTCAAAAGCGACGAACTAGTCTAATTAGTTTACTAACTTATACCTTTGTTCGCTTTCTATTTTTCTTTAAGCTCTGCTCGAATAGACGAATAGACGAATAGACGAATAGACGAATAGACGAATAGACGAATAGACGAAGATGTGAAGCCGTCGCTTTAAAGCTGCGGCTTCGCATCTTTTCATATTAATTAAAACTCTTGTCTGAAGTAATTTTTGCTAAACCAGCAATCAACTTCCAAAGCGTGTAGATCGCGGCAACAAGAAGAACAACATAGCCAATAACAAAAACGGCTGTTAGAGCGCCAATGATAGTAAGCACAATCGAAACAAAGAATGTTTTGGTGATGTTGTCGTAGTGATCCGCAAAGACAGTCCCTTGAGCATCGGACTTTTTAACGATGCCCCAAATACCACCTGCAAGAAAACTAATACCAGTAAAGAAGCCTAATAGCATTAACGCATACGCGATGATGGCATGAGTTTTTGCATTTTTGTCCTTCTCTGAGAGCCCCGTATTAATTACTTCAGTATTTTCCATGTGATTGATTCCTAGGTTAATTTAATCACGCACATGATACGGTATTATCTTGTTGATGGTCACGAATTAGTTGCTTGTTGCATATGTTACATGCTGCGTTGTGATGTGTTTGGTATTGTGTGTAGAGTGTATGTCTCACTGGGTCTTTGTTGATAAAAAAGACATTAACGAAAAGATTGATTGGAACAAAAATCACGCTGATAGCATGCTAGCGATTACGAGTAGTCATAAAACCAACCAAAACACGCGTCGATAATTTAAGTCACAAATATGGTAAAAGCCTGCCTGGGTGTAAGAGTGGGGAAACGTACCGTAAGCTAAAGTGACGCGTTGTACTAAGCATTATTCTGAACTGTATCTTCAGCGCTTATCCCATCGAACCTGTTTAAAGCTGCTCACATTTTGGTGTTGAAAAGGATGATTCCTCAACGTTATCGGACTCAAAATGCTGCTGCCTGAGTAAGCTGACAGTCAGGTTTATCGGCATCGGCTTATAAAAATAGAAGCCTTGGATATAGTCGACACCGAGCTTAGATAAGATTTTCACTTGGGATTCATACTCGACACCTTCGACGATGACTTGCATGCCTAAGGAGCGTGATAGTTGAAGCATGGACTCTAGCAAAGGGAGACCAAAGCTGGATTCGTCGGATATGTTTTTCACAAACACGCGATCGATTTTGAGAATGCTGAACGGGAACTGTCTTACGAAATCTAACCCTGCGTAGCCTGTACCAAAATCATCAATCGCGACTCTGACGCCCCTGTTCGATAGCTTGGTTAGGTTGTCTCTAATTTTGACCATGTCGGCATCAGAACATTCACCATATTCGGTTACTTCAAAAACCACCTGCTTGAGGATCTCAGGGTGTCTTTTAAAGATGCTGATCACTTTGTTAGAGAAGTTACTGTTAGACACTACGTTGCGGCTGATGTTGACGCTGATGTACTTTGAGTCGAACACATCTTGATTGCTTTTCAACGTCATTAATACTTTGCGCAGCACGAAGTAGGTGAGCTCCTCAATTAAGCCTAAGCTTTCAGCAAGCGGAATGAAA
Source organism: Vibrio sp. 10N.222.54.A3 (assembly GCF_041474095.1). Lineage (NCBI taxonomy): Bacteria > Pseudomonadati > Pseudomonadota > Gammaproteobacteria > Vibrionales > Vibrionaceae > Vibrio > Vibrio sp. 10N.222.54.A3. The sequence goes on along the minus strand of NZ_JBFRTN010000009.1, from coordinate 108,722 downwards.
ATAGCCGGGGAGACGTTACCTTCAATTGGGTCGTTCCATCGTAATAGTGACTCACAGCCGACGATCTCATTGGTGTTTTGGTTAACGATAGGCTGCATGTGAACATGAAGGTGTTGGTTTTTTAGCGCACTTGAAAGCGAATATTCTAAGCTGCGTTGGCTCTGCTTTTTATGCTTGATGGAAAGGAGAATAATGGTGGTGATTCCGGCCATCAAAAAGCCAAACCATAAATAACTCAACATGAAGTGAAGATAAAACTGATACCCAATGTATGAGGTGATGGTCAATGGGTAGGTGTTTGATTGTATCCGCACCTTGGCGATTGATGAGTCAATATCGGTAGGGTGGATATCTCTTTTGATCACTTCAACTTTAGCCTGTATTCCATGGTTGCTCAGGTTTGATTCAACAAGGTCATAGATGAAGTGTGGCGGAATCATCAGGCTCACTCCGGCATCTTCTTTGTTCGAGAAAATGAGCATGATGGACTGAACTTGTGTGATGGCCGAGTTGGAATACGACAGGGTCGCTAAATTCGGGTCGTCATTGAGCCGCTGCCTGATGGTGCTGTATAGGCGAAATGAAACGTCACCATCGGTGGTTGAACAGTAAAATCGGTTCTCTTTATTGAATACCGCTGCTTCTTTTACCCAATCGGCTTCAAAAACGTTTTGTCGAAGCTGTCTAACGATCGCGTCGCATGACTGTTCAGGTCTAACTTCAGATAAAAAACGGTCGAACCTTGATTGGATCCCTTCTAACCTGGTTTCGACTAACCTTGATGTGTCTTCGGTTAATGTTTGGTAGTGATGCGGTGTAAAAGGAATGAGCATTGCCATGGAAAAAAAGAAAGAAATGGCAAAGTAAAATGAAGTCTTGGCAATGTTTTGGTACTTGATATCCATAGTTGGAGAAGCGTTACCGATTTATGTGAGCATTCGATTTAATTTATAAAGTTAACGATTACGTAGCAATATAAATAATTAATATTGTGAATGCAGGCACAAATTATTGATATAAATAATATGTTTTCTAGTTTTACCAGCAAAATCTGAGCGTTATCTCATTTATTTGAGTTGGCGAGGCGTCATTTTTGATGATTTATGCGGATAATAAATGCTTATATCCTGATAAATTTTATTGTTATTTGCTCTGGCTGAATGAGCTAAATATTGAGCCACGTTTAAATAAATAAAGTCACGACACGATTCGTTTTGGTGGTGGCAGCATAAAGGATGATTATGACAAAACTGATATCGGCACTCATAGCGGTGTGCTTCTCATTCTCTGCGTTGGCCTACGAAGGTGTTGTTGATTGCGAGAATGCGATGAATACCATCGAGATCAATCACTGTGCGGCAATTGAGTTGGAATCTGCACAAGCGGAACTGGATAAATACCTTGCAGCCAGCTTTGAGCACAATGCTTATGATGCTGAGCTGGTGGCGTCAATTAAGAAGGCTCAGGAGAGCTGGCAGGCGTACATGACAGCACATTGTGATTCTGTGTACACCCAATGGCGTGAAGGTTCTATTCGAGGGGGTATGGCGCTTTCCTGCAAGATGACGTTAACCAAGCAGCGCACGCATGAGGTGTGGGTGAATTTCTTAACCTATATGGACAGCACGCCTCCCGTTTTACCAGAGCCTTAATTAGCGCCGTAGGCAGGTTTAAAATACGTACAGGACTGTGCACCTGCTTCAACCTTTGGCGGGCGAATAAGAAAGCGATAGGGGATTGGCCTACTCTGTCGTTCTTAGTTCTTAGTCTCCAGCTTGAAGCATTACAGCTTTAAGTATTACCTAGTAAGGAATCGATTTTGAATAATGTCAGTATCACGCTTATTCAGCTTGAAGTTGAATACAAAAACAAACAAAAGAATATAGATTCGGTCTCTGATCTTTTGCAAGCGGAGCCGTCAGTTGGCGATATTACTTTACTGCCTGAACTGTTCACTACTGGGTATATTTTTAATGAGGCTGAAGAAATTCATGAATTGGCTGAAGACTTCGCCGACAGCAGTACTATTGATTCATTAACGCAGCTTGCAGCGAAGCATCACACCTTGATTGTTGCTGGTATTGCCGAGAAAGATAGCGGCCAATATTACAACAGCGTCGTGGTTGTGGATGCTTCCGGTTTACGACACAAATATAGAAAAATCAGTCAAACCAAATTCGATAAGCAGTATTTCTCGAGAGGGGAGGAACGCCTCTCGTTTGAGCACAAAGGCTTAAAGTTTGGTGTCGCGATTTGCTTTGATATTTGGTTCCCGGAGATCATGAGAGGGTATCAGTCGGTCGACGTTATTCTTCACCCTGCCAACTTCGGTGGGCATCATAGTTTTGCCATTGCTCAAGCGAGAGCCTTGGAGGAAGGGTGTCACATGGTTACTTGTAATCGCGTCGGGCAAGATGTGGTTAATGCGTTTACCGCGACTTATTGTGGTGGAAGCCGAGCCTACTCACCCAAAGGGGAGTTAGTGACTAAACTTAACGACAAGCAATCGGTAGAAACCGTGAGTATTCAAGATCCCTCGATTGCGCCACAATACAATGGCATTGATGTTGAAGATGAGATGCGGCAAATCACCTCTCTCTTAAACCGCTAAACCGTTAGACCGTTAGACCGTTAAATCGCTAGAACAGAGACTAGCTCGATATAAGATCGAAAAACGCAAGGTGATTAAGCCTTGCGTTTTAGTTTGGGAACGAAGCGTTCTTAAGCTTGATCGTTCATTTGATTCAGATGCTCGACTGAATGAGCATTTTTCATCCGCTGAGCTTGATGGATATTGACCATAAGGCGATTGAGCAGTTTTTGCAGTCGTTCAATATCCGGCAATTGTTGATTTTTTGCTTCGACTTCTAGCTCTAGTGCTTGCTTAGAAAGCATGTTAAGACCTAAGTTCAGCGACATGCCTTTAATGGAGTGCAGAGTACGACAAAGTGGCTCTAATTCTTTCGCTAAATAGTATTCAATGACGCGATCTACTGACTGTTCGAACTCAATAATGGTTGAGTCGATGAGTAAGCTGAACCCTTCCGTGTCATCTTTCAGTATTTGTATCACTTCTGAATGGCTGATCTCTTCTTCCGTTAACCTTAACGTTTCAATAGGCTTACGATGAAGCTCGACAATGTTTTCATTCTCACTCGAACCTTCGGCTGCGGTTTGTTTCGGTAATCGACTTGAGAACTGTTGTAGGGCGTCGAAGAAACTCTCTTGCTGCAGAGGCTTGGTCAGAATATGGTCGACACCCGCCTGAATAAAGTTGTCATGCGCCTCACGGAATACATCGGCCGTGTAAGCGAATATCAAGGTATCGAGTTTCAGTTTTTCACGAATGTAATTTGTTGTCTCGACCCCGTTCATTTCAGGCATATGATTGTCCATCAAGATAAGGTCATATTGAGTGGTTTTGAGGCGTTCAATCGCCAATTTCCCGTTCTCCGCATGCTCAACATGATGGCCGAGTTTTTCACAGAAGCCTTGTGCAACAATGGCATTAATACGGTTATCTTCCACCAACAGGATGCTTAACGAGTCAAAGCTGAGAGTTTCTGAATCGACTGTATGGGTCGCGATGTCTTTCGCTTTGCTTTCTTGCCATGTGATAGGCAGAGAGACTTGGAATTTTGTGCCAAGCCCGACAGCACTGGTTAATGTGATTTCTCCGTTCATGAGGTTGACTAGGTTCTTGACGATTGCGAGACCAAGCCCTGTTCCGCCATACTTTCTTGTTGTCGAAGTGTCGGCTTGTTCGAATGAATTGAATACCTGTTCGTGCTTATCTTTCGGGATACCAACCCCGGTGTCTGTCACCGTGAGGATCAGCTGGTTGTTGGGGCGGTTGAGGTCAGCTTGAATGGACACATGACCTTCTTTGGTGAATTTGGTCGCATTGCCGCCCAAGTTGAACATGATTTGGCGTAGCCTTGCACAGTCTCCGACGAGTTGGATGTTTTTCGGTATGTTATTTTCGATCAACAGGCGAATGCCTTTTTCATCGGCTAAGGGTTTTAGAGCGCTGCATACCGGCTGCATGACTTGAACAAAATTAAAGGGTGCCACATCTAGCTCAAGCTTGTTTTCTTCGACTTTTGAGAAGTCCAGAATATCGTTGAGTATCGTCATCAAGTGGTGACCAGAATCGAGAATGATGTTGATGTTCTCTTTTGTTTCGGGTTCTTGGGTCTGGCTTGCAATGATTTGAGATATTCCAAGAACCCCGTTCATTGGTGTTCTGATCTCGTGGCTCATGGTAGACAGAAAATCGCCTTTGGCTTTAACAGCGGCTTCTGCTTTGGTTCGTTCTGCTATTAGCTCCTGATTTTTCGCTCGCATTTCATTGTCGTTTTTTACCAGGTTTGTTGCCATTGTTTGAAAGCTATGGCTGAGGTGAGCTACTTCGTCTTGAGCGTTAATGTTTGAGGAAAGTTTGAGGGTCGATGCCCCTTCTTTTAAATGGCCAGCAGCAACTTGGTTTGCGGCTGCGAGCAGTATGTCTATTCTTCTTTTTATGCGGCTTGAAGACCAAGCGGCTACAACCAGCGAAATGAATACTGAAAACAGGGTACCGACAACCAGTACGTAAGTGGTTTGGTTGGCGGAGTTAACGGACTTATCGACTCTGACTCTGATAATTTGCTGTTCAATATCGATAAATTGAGCGATCTCTTTACGGATCTTATCGATCAGTTGTTTTCCGGTCTGTTGTTGAGTGAGGTAGACGACACTTTGCATGTCCGCTTCACCTTTATTGACGAGGTTGCGTTGCATGATCTCTTTTTCGCCCGACTCCTTTAGCCATGTCTTATGAATATCATCGATTCGTTTGAGGCGTTCAACTTGATGGGGGGTGTCACTCACTTGAGTTGATAGGCTTTGCATTTTTTGACGCCAAACATCCAGTGCCAGATGATAGGGCTCTAAAAATACGGGATCGCCAGTGATTAGGTAGCCGCGTTGTCCGGTTTCCATATCCACGATTAGGTTGAGTAGCTCTTGAGCTCGGGCTATGGCTTTTTGAGTGTGAACAACCCAATGGTTATCTTTCACAATAGATTGGGTGTTTTCATACACAGAGAAAGAGACGATGACCATCAAAGTGATAGGAATTAAAAAGCTGACTAATAGCTTTTTTTGTAGGGATATATTGTCAAACCAACCCGCGATCATACAACTACGCTCTCCATGCCGTTGTTATTTAATATTAGTGTAGATGATCATTAGTTGTTAAGTGCGTGAATAGTTGCTGAGTGCGTAAATACATACTTTAGCGTGTAAGTTTCGCATATTAACGGCATTTTAGGGGCGATTAAGCGGCGTTATTATGTTTCAAAGACAAAAAAGCTAGCTCAATAAGCTAGCTTTCAACGGTGTGGTGAGTGTGGCGAGTATTAAAGCGCTTTTACGCTGCTTCGTTCAACAAGAGTAGGTTCAAGTTCAACGACTTGTGGATAAGCATCTGGAGTTTGTAATCTGCTCAAAAGCGTATCCACTGCGGTTTTACCTAAACGATGTTTTGGCTGGTGGACAGTGCTTAACGCGGGTGTCATGTACTTCGACAGGTGGATGTCATCGTAGCCAATGATAGACAGATCATTCGGAATCGATGTGCCATCTTGCGCCGCAGCGTGAATCACGCCCATCGCCATCATATCGTTACTGACGAACAAGGCAGATGGCATTTCGCCACGAGTTTTCAGTGTCTGATAAGAGTCAAAACCACCGTCACATTCAAAGTTTGATTCAACAATCCACTTAGGGTTGATCTCTAAATTGGCTTCTTCCATTGCTTGCTTGAAGCCTTGATAACGAGACGAAGCTTGATTGCGGTGCAGTGGGCCAGTGATACAACCAATTTGAGAATGACCGTTATCTATCAAGTGCTTAGTTGCCATGTAGCCACCTTGGTGCGAGTTGTCTTGGATCTTATCGCTCGCAAACAACATAGGGCCCCAATCCATGACTACAACAGGCAGTTCTGGGTAGCGCTCGAATACATCGATATGTTCGCCTTCAAGGGTAGAACACATTAGCATCAGGCCATCGACTCGCTTTTGCAGCAAGGTATCGATAGAGGATTTCATGCGTTCGCTATCGCCTTCGGTGTTACACAAGATAAGGTTGTAGCCTTTTTCGTAGCAACGACGTTCCACACCTTTTACCACTTCGCCAAAGAATGGGTTGGTGGATGTGGTCACTAGCATTCCCAAGGTTTTGGTTTGCTTCATTTTCAAGCTGCGAGCCAATGCAGAAGGCGCATAGTTGAGTTCTTTAGCCGCACTGTTAACACGCTCAGCAATCTCTTCACTGACAAAGCGTGATTTGTTGATCACGTGGCTCACGGTAGAAGTCGAAACCTTTGCGAGCCGTGCGATGTCTTTCATTGTTGCCATAAAAAATCCTTGTGGGAATAACCTTCCACGTTGGGCGATATTCTGCCTGAAAACAGGGGCTTATTCTTGTTATTTGTTGTTACCGAATTTGAAGGCTAACATCCGTTAACCACGGTTTAGCTCAGAAGTTAGGCCTTCAAATAGGTATCAAACTAAGCAGACAGTTGCTATGCCAAAAACGCATCGGTTTCAGCACGGCTTGGAATCGACGTTTGAGCACCAAAGCGTGTCACAGAGATAGCAGCTGCAGCATGAGCAAATTTAATCGCACGCTCAAGTGGCATATCTTCAAGCAAGCCTGTCACCAACGCGCCGTTAAAGGTGTCACCTGCGGCAGTTGTATCTGTTGCTTCAACACGGAAACCTGCGATTAATTCACCTTCGCTGGCTTCATTGCCTTGACCGCGTTGACTCACCCACACGCCTTTCGCGCCTAGCGTGATCATTACCGTTTCTATGCCTTTAGCATGCAGAGCCAACGCAGCCTGATGAGCAGACGCGTTGTCCGTCACGGTAATGCCTGTCAGCACTTCTGCTTCAGTTTCGTTCGGTGTAATCACGTCAACACAAGCAAGCAGTGAATCCGATAATGGACGAGCAGGAGCCGGGTTTAGAATGACTTGCGTGCCACTCTCTTTTGCTACTTTCGCAGCGTATTCAATGCCTTCAATTGGCGTTTCAAGCTGAGTCAGCAAGTATTTAGCGCCGCGAATCTTCTCTAGATGTGGTTCGATTTGGTCGCAAGTCAGCTTGTCATTAGCTTCTGCAGAAAGACAGATGCTGTTTTCACCCGTTGCGGATACTTGGATCATCGCGATGCCAGTTGGCGTGTTGTCTGCCACGATAACACCGTCGATGTTGATGCCGTCTTTAGCGAAGTCTTGACGAATGTTGATGCCGAATGGGTCGTCACCGACACAGGCGATGAAGCCGATATCTGCGTTTAATCGCGCAGCAGCGACTGCTTGGTTTGCGCCTTTACCGCCAGGGATGACCTGATAGTTACCGCCAATCAAGGTTTCACCCGGACGAGGGAACGAAGGAACTTGCAGTACGTGGTCAGCGTTAACGCTACCTAAAACAATCAGTTGAGTCATGATACGAGCCTTATGATATATCGTATTTGAAAATGCATGGGTCTTTCTCATGGTGTTAAGTGCGCTCTCTTTTGTGAGCGGAATGAGAAACAGCGATGCACTGTCGGGGTTTGCTTTTGTTTGAGTCAGCGAGCCAATCAAAGCAGGGAGATAGGGAACTCCCTGCTTTATATCGCGTTACCTAGTAACGATTACTTAGCGATGATTTTTAGAGGTACTGGTACGTACTCGTCTACTGTTTCGCCTTTCAGTACTTTGTCTGCCATTTCGATACCTAGAGAACCGATTAGGTCAGGTTGTTGTGCAACTGTAGCGCCTAGTAGGCCGCGGTTAACAGCAGCGATGCCGTCGTCTGTGCCATCAAAGCCAACGATCATCACTTCTTTACCTGACGCTTGAACTGCGCGAAGTGCACCTAGTGCCATTTCATCGTTTTGAGCAAATACTGCTTGTACATCTGGGTTAGCAGCAAGCAAGTTTTCCATTACGTTCAGACCTTTAGTACGGTCGAAATCAGCAGGTTGGCTTGCAAGAAGCTCAAGGTCGCTGCCGTTTACTGCATTCATGAAGCCTTCACCACGTTCACGAGCTGCAGAAGTACCAGCAATACCTTCAAGTTGGATTACTTTCGCTTTTTCGCCCACTTTTTCCATGATGAAGTGACCTGCCATTTCACCACCGATTACGTTATCAGAAGCGATGTGGCTTACTACGTCACCACGGCTTGCACCACGGTCTAGTGTTAGTACTGGGATGTTTGAACGGTTAGCCATGCGAATTGCGTTAGACACGGCGTCTGAATCTGTTGGGTTGATCAGGATTGCCTTAACACCACGAATGGTTAGATCTTCAATGTTCGACAGCTCTTTGCTTGGGTCGTTTTGAGAATCCAGAACGATAAGCTTGTAGCCTAGCTCTTCAGCTTTCGCTTCTGCGCCATCTTTCATGGTTACAAAGAATGGGTTGTTCAATGTAGACAGAACGATTGCCATTGTATCTTGCGCCTGTGCAGACACAGATACTGTTGTAGAAAGAAGAGCAGCAGAAATAAGAGTCGCTAATTTTTTCATGGTGTAAGTCCTTTGTGTAGGGGGAGCTAAGAGGTGAGTCCTAGCTCGTTGTTACATTATTTATAGATTCTAATATTTTAAGGTAAAACAGGGTGTTACTTGTATTGACCTAGAGTGTGAATAGGTTTTATTTGTTTTTGTTGTCGACCAATACTGCCAGAAGAATAACCACTGCTTTTGCAATCATCTGGTAGTAAGAAGATACGTCTAGTAGGTTTAGGGCGTTGTTTAGGAAGCCGATAATCAGAGCACCAATCAATGTGCCCATGATACGGCCACGACCGCCAGCTAAGCTTGTCCCGCCAAGAACTACGGCTGCGATAGCGTCTAGCTCATAACCCATACCTGCGGTTGGTTGAGCAGATGACAAACGCGATGCCACGATGATGCCTGCCACTGCAGCTAGCAGACCACAGATTGCGTAAACACCGATTTTTACTTTGTCTACGTCGATGCCTGATAGGCGAGTTGCTGATTCGTTGCCACCCAGTGCGTAAACGTAGCGACCAAAGCGTGTGTGGTTAAGTAGGTACCATACTGCTGCGAATACCACGACCATGATCCATACTGGAACCGGTACACCCATTGCGTAGCCAGTACCGAACCAAGCGAATGCGTCTGCTGTGTCTGTGAAGCCTGTTGAAATAGGACGACCATCTGTGTAAACCATCGTTACGCCGCGAAGTAGTGTCATGGTGACAAGCGTTGCGATGAAGGCTTGAACCTTACCCTTAGCGATAATCACACCACTAATCGCACCTAATGCTGCACCTGCTACAAGAGCGGTTGGTACTGCGATCATCACAGGGATTTCCATGCCAATCATGCTGGCTGCGAACGCACCACAAAGCGCCAGTACAGAACCAACACTCAAGTCGATACCCGCGGTTAAGATAACCAGCGTCATACCTACAGCGATAATTGCGTTAACCGAGGTTTGGCGCAGAATGTTTAGGATGTTGTCGACAGTAAAGAAGTTCGGGTTTAAGAAAGAAACGACAACAATCAGGAAGAGCAAAGCAATCAATGACTTTTGATCAATCAGCCACTCTTTGCTGATTAACGGTTTTTTCTTTGGAGCTTCAGTTGTTTTGCTCATGGTTTTAGTACTCATGCTGCGTCCTCGTTGATCTTTTTACCGACCGCACACGCCAGTAATAATTCTTGGTTTGCTTCTTTAGCATCAAATTCACCGCTTACACGGCCTTCATGCATCACCATGATGCGGTCACTCATTCCTAACACTTCTGGCATTTCAGATGAGACTAAAATGATGCTCATGCCGTCGGCTTTAAATTTATTAATGAGTTGGTAAATCTCTTTCTTAGCACCGACATCGACACCGCGCGTTGGCTCGTCGAGAATCAGTACTTTTGGTTTGGTCATCAAGCCCTTAGCGATAGCCACTTTCTGTTGGTTACCACCAGAAAGGTTGCCAATAATCTGTTCGCGCGTCGGGGTTTTGATGTTGAATAGCTTGATGAAGTCATCTACTGCAATCACTTCGTCTTTATGTTGGATTTGACCGCTCTTTGTTAGTAGGTCAAGTGAACATAACGACATGTTTTCTTTAACAGAAAGCCCTAGAACTAAGCCATCGCCTTTACGGTCTTCAGAGATGTAAGCAATGCCATTGGCCAAGCCGTCTTTCGGGCTTACAGGGTTGATGGTTTTATTTTCTAGGTTGATGACGCCGCGTTCACTTGGAAGGGCACCGTAAATCACTTTCATCAGTTCAGTTCGGCCAGCACCCATTAGGCCAGATACACCCAGGATTTCACCGCGTTTTAGCGTAAAGCTCACATCGTGAACACCAGAACCCGTCAGGCCAATCACTTCAAGACAAGTTTCACCATGGCTCTGGCCGATACGTGGATATTGTTCGTCTAACTTACGACCAACCATCATTTCGATTAGGCCATCTTCGTCGGTGTCTTTTACTTCACACTGACCAATGAACTTACCGTCACGCAGCACGGTGATGTCATCACAAATCTCGAAGATCTCTTTCAAACGGTGAGAGATGTAAACAATGCCACAGCCTTCATCGCGCAATTCGTTAATCACCTTAAACAGAGATTCAGTTTCGGTATCGGTTAGCGCATCGGTTGGTTCATCCATGATGATGACTTTAGATTCAAACGATAGGGCTTTCGCAATCTCTACCATTTGCTGCTCACCAAGGCTCAACTGACCTAGAGGCGTTTTCGAGCTGTGTTTCACGTTAAGGCGTTTAAGTAGCTTGTCTGCTTCTTGGTACATCTCGTTCCACAAGATACGACCCATGGTGCCCGTGATTTCACGACCTAAGAAGATGTTCTCGGCGATGGTCAATTCAGGGATTAGATTCAGCTCTTGGTGAATGATGCTAATGCCTGCTTGTTGAGAATCACGTGGCCCTTTAAATGCAGCAGGTTTTCCTTGGTAGGCAATAGTGCCGCCGTCCAAGTGGTAGATGCCTGTCAGCACTTTCATAAGCGTTGATTTACCCGCACCGTTTTCACCCATTAACGCCATTACGCGTCCTGGATAAACGTTGAGGCTTGCCTTATCCAGTGCTTTCACACCAGGGAAGGCTTTCTCAATTGAGCTAAGTTCTAAAATGGCTTGAGTCATGTCGGTTCCTTTACTCGGGGCCAGTTGTATTTGATTGTTCTGTCTATGTATTGTTTTGGTTCAGTGATGTCACTGAGCTGTCGTTGCGTTTTGCTTGAGCTAAAAGGTTACGCCAGCTTGGAAAATAACATTTGCGTATGGTGTGCACTCACCGGTGCGAATTACCGCGCGGCTTTCATGCGTACGCTGTTTGAATTCTTCATGAGTGATGTAAGTAATAGAAAGCGATTTGCCACAACGCGCTTCTTCTGTCTTGATTAAATCAATCAGCGCAGCGTGGTGCTCTGGGCTTACTTTCGCAAACTCTTCTGCAATCACAACACCTTCGATTTGAGATTCATCCAGCATGGTTTTTACCGTTTGCTGAAAGCTTGGGACACCGTGAGTTAAAGCAAGATCAATACGAGTTACGTGGTCTGGAATTGGTAAGCCCGCGTCACAAATCGTGATTTCATCTGTGTGGCCAAGAGTCGCCACTAGGTAAGAGAGTTCAGAGTTTATTAGAGTACTTTTTTTCATATCACGACCTATCGAAAAATAACGCTTGATGGGTTGAGAACAACTCAAGAAAAGCCATCGAAACGTTTCGATAGTGATAATAGTGTCTGATTTATCATTTGCACGTTTGATTGTTTTAGAGTGTGATAATGATCATCGAAACGTTTCGATGGGGCGTTTTTTGGTGATCTTAGTCACCGCCATTGATTGCATAAATCCTTTTACGTGGGTTCAATCGATAGCGCATATTCGAACTTACTAATGGTAATGATCTGGACGTTGGATGCTCTTAATCGCGCGAACACATTGCATAGGTTATAGACTACGTTTGCAAGAACATGTGGTGACGAGAGTTGTCCGTCCCAACACACATCAACAATATGCTCTCTTGAAATCGGTCTTCCCACATTTTCCAATAACAAGCAGAGCACTGCTAATAGGCGAGGGCGCAAAGTGATTTTGTTTCCTTGCTGGTTGGTAATCGTTCGAGCGTCGATATCAATGATTAAGCCGTTGAAGTCTATTGTGTGGTTCATCGTGTTTTCTGTTCGTCTTATTCTAAATTGTGGAGATTGAGCAAATTGGCCTGCTGTTGGAGCGGGTAATTATTTAAGTGTGCTAATGGTCGAAGTGGGCGGGTTAACTGACACGATCAGTGAGCCTATTACTTTTAAAGCCGAAGACAATACTTACCGATTAATTGCTGGTTACAAATTTAACCGTATTGTATCGGTTGAAGCTCAATACACAGATTTTGGTGATATAGCCCTGAAAACGAAATCTGGTAATAAGGTTTTCACTTGGACACCTCAAATCTTTTCGGTAACGGCGAACCTCGGTTACACGTTTGATAATGGCTCTCGCCCGTCAGGAGATGGTTTTGATGATTCGGGAGATGGCATCCGTATGGGTGTTGGTGTTGAATACACGCCACCTACAATGTCTTCGTTGAGCTTTCGCTTAGCATACGAAGCCGATGCTTTTGATATCGAAGATTACGAAAACGGACACAAGACAGAAGATACTGTTGTTCTGGACTCTTTCTACTTAGGCGCAATGTACACATTCTAAGTTTCACACTTTGCTAAACGGTAAATCGGTTTCTAAATGGGGCGTCGGTTGGCTCAACCCGTTTAACTAAAGTGGAAGGCCGCAGTTTTTGACTGCGGCTTTTTTATGTTTAACTCTAGGCTTCACGAATATGAGCGGTAACAGACACGATGGCATGGTCCGTACTGAATTGGTCGTGTTCAAAGCTTGGATTGGTGAGGTGATGGTCTAACACTGTGTAGCTAGAGATCTCCATCAAACTAGACGAGTTCTGACAATCAAACTCGTTCGACATCAAAATGTAGTCCAGTACAGACCCAGATGCGCCGTAGTAATGGGTTGGCTTACGCTGTTCAAGCAAATCTTCTTCATGTAGCTGATGGTAAAGATCCCAGCTGTCTTTTAATCGAAAGTGGGATAGCCAATGCTTGCTGTTTTCGTCTCGGTTGATTGAGTAATTCAACAGCCCTTTAAACTCATAATTAAACAGTGGCTTATTAAAGTCACCCATCAACACAACAGGTTGCTCGGTTTGGTAGCGTTGGTTGGTGATGTATTGATGCAGCATCTGAGCTTCTAGACCGCGTTGGACACTTGATAGCCAAGAGCCAAGCTGTTCTTGGTGAAAACGAGTGAGCGTGTCACTTTGTGGTTTTGCACCTTGCTGAGTGTTGTCCGCATCGACAGATTCTGCTTTTGGCTCTGTCGGACGTTGTGATTTGAAGTGCACCACATAACAGTCGGTTGAACCTAAATGGGGTAACGTAATCGTCGCGTGAACAGGCGTTCTGTTGAATGAGAATTTGTCGTCAAGGTTGAATGCTTTCAGTAACTTCGAATCTGGCGTAACAGGCTGCACGTTTTCAATCGGGTAACGGGAAGCGATCCCAACGACTGGTGAGGTGTATAGGTAATCATCTTCAACGTTGGCGCTATCGACCACTGCAAAGTATGGATAACCTAGCTCGTTCATCAATAGCTCTAAAGATTGCGGGCTAAATATCTCTTGGAAGCCAATCACATCGCAATCTAATGAGCGAATCGCTTCAGCCATCCAATGTTGCTTCTTCTGCCATTCTTCGAAGCTGTAGATGTTCTCAAAATCATAATAAGCATTCGGTGGCTCGAGATAGTTCAGAAGGTTGAACGTTGCGAATGTTATTTGGTTTGGTTTGTTCAAAGTGTCATTCCATTTAGACCTAGGCTGCAAGGATACTCCAGTAAAAGTATAGTTTGTTGATTATTTAGAGCCTAAATTTCACTTTAGAAGCCAACCAAAGGAATCTTAGCCGTTGAGGCTTGTGTCATTCAGGCTAAGCAATCAAAGCTCACTGCATCCAATAACTTCGAGCGGTGACGAGTAATTTGTAAATAAACCGTCAGAGATAGAGTGCTGATGGTTTTATTAGTTATTACATGATGTTAGATTTGAACCTATACTTGATTTAACGGCATGCATTCAAAGCCGATAAATCAACTTGAATATAGAATTCATGACATTTGAAGGGAGAGTCAAATGGGAACAGTTTTTCGACGCAAAGCCTCGCAACGCACTCAGTTTTTCAGGTTTAATTTGAAGTCATGTGCAATCATGTTGCCGCTTATTGCTTTACAACCCTCCGTTACTTACGCTTCTGAAACCCAATCAACTCCTGCTGTCACCGTTATTGAAACCACACAACTGGTTGGTTTTGGTGAAGCAAAATATCCAGCCGATTTCACTCACTTCGATTACGTTAATCCTGATGCGCCAAAGCAGGGCAAAGTGACCTATGGCAGCATAGGTACGTACGATAGCTTTAATCGATTCGGTTCCCGCGGCGTTGCTGCAAGTTATACCGGAGAGATTTACGATACCTTGATGTTTTCTCCGAGTGACGAGATTGATGCGTACTATCCATTGATCGCTTCAAAGGTTCGCTACTCCAGTGATTTCACTTGGATGGAAATCGACATCAACCCAAATGCTAAATTCCAAGATGGCGAGCCTATCACTGCGCATGATGTTGCCTTTACTTTTGACAAGTTCTCAACCGAGGGCGTGCCTCAGTATCGTGTGTATTACAAAGATATTAAGTCAGTAAAAGCGGTCTCTGATTTGGTTGTTCGTATTGAAATGAACATTCCAAACCGCGAAAAACTGTTCAGCTTTGCGCAAAGCACTCGTGTATTACCGAAACATTTCTGGAAAGACAGAAAGCTGTCTGAACCTCTAAGCGAGCCACCAGTCGGTAGTGGTCCTTATAAGATCATCAGTTATAAATCAGGCCAAAGTGTTACCTATGGTCTAGATGAAAACTACTGGGCAGCTGACCTACCGGTTAACGTTGGTCGTAATAACTTCAAGCAAGTGCAATACGATTACTACCGTGACGACACGGTAATGTTGGAAGCCTTTAAAGCTGGGGAGTTCGATCTTCGAACCGAGAACTCGGCTAAGTTCTGGGCAAACTCTTATACAGGCGCGAACTTCGACAAAGGCTACATCATCAAAGAAGAGATTAACCATGAGAAGCCTGAAACGACTCAAGGTTTTGTCTTCAACATTCAATCTCCTGTGTTTTCTGATCCTAAGGTGCGCGAAGCATTAACCTACGCGATGGACTTTGAGTGGATGAACAAGAACATGTTCTACGGTCAATACAAACGTACTCGTAGTTACTTCCAAAACACAGACTATGAAGCGAAAGGCTTACCAAGCGAAGCTGAAGTAGAGTTGCTGTCTCAATACAAAGATCAGATTCCACCGAGAGTTTTCACAGAAGAATTCCAACCTCCGGTCACCGATGGTAGTGGCCGTATTCGTAGCCAAATGCGTACAGCTTTCAAACTCTTGAAGGAAGCGGGTTGGGTTCTGAAAGACAAAGTCATGACCAACGAAAAGACTGGCAAGCCGATGTCTTTCGAGTTGTTGATTTACAGCCCAACCACGGAGCGTATTGCAACGCCAGTTCAAAAGAACCTGAAGCGTATGGGTATTGAGATGAAGATCCGTACCATCGATACGACGCAATACATTAAGCGCTTGCGTGATCGTGATTTCGACATGGTTTCGTCGTCATTTTCTGCAAACCCTTATCCAAGCCCGAACTTAATGATCGTTTGGAACTCTAACTACATTGATTCTACTTACAATACGGCAGGTGTGATGGATCCTGTGGTTGATGCGTTAACAGAACAAATCGCACGTAACCAGCAGAACCCTGAAAAGCTACTTACGCTGGGTCGCTCGCTTGATCGTGTGTTGCAGTGGAATTTTTACAACATCCCTCAATGGCACGTTGGCGAATACCGCGTAGCGATGTGGGACAAGTTTGAGCGTCCGGATGTATTACCTAAATACGATTTAGGCATCGATACATGGTGGATTTCAGAAGAGAAGGCGGCTTTGCTTCCTGAAAAACGTCGCTAGGAGTTAGTTAGCATGGCCGCGTATATATTTCGGCGTTTACTGTTGGTGATCCCCACGCTGTGGGCGATCATCACCATCAACTTTTTTATTATTCAGATCGCGCCAGGTGGTCCGGTAGAGCAAGCCGTGGCTCAGTTAGAAGGGCACAACTCCGGTATCATGGAGCGCTTTTCTGGTGGTGGACAAGAAGTTGATTTAAGCGAAAGTGACCAAGCGTCTGCCAGTGGTTATAAAGGCTCTCGAGGGCTTGATCCGGAAGTGGTTGAAGAGATCAAAAAGCAGTTTGGTTTTGATAAGCCGATTCACGTTCGCTACTTTGATATGTTGAAAAACTACGCGACCTTTAACTTTGGTGAAAGCCTGTTTAAGGGCGGAAACGTGATTGATTTGATCATTGAGCGTTTACCTGTCTCCATTTCCTTAGGGTTGTGGAGTACGTTAATCATCTATGTGATTTCGATACCCTTAGGCATCATGAAGGCGATACATCACGGCTCGCGCTTTGATATTTGGTCGAGTGCGGTGGTGATTGTTGGTTATGCGGTGCCGGGATTCTTGTTTGCGATTATTCTGATTATCTTATTCGCCAGCGGTAACTACTTCAGTTGGTTCCCATTGCGCGGGTTAGTCTCGAGTAACTTCGACCAGCTTAACTGGTATCAGCAAATTGGTGATTACTTCTGGCATTTAGCTTTGCCTATTTTCGCCATGGTGATCGGTGGTTTTGCCACGCTCAGCATGCTGACCAAAAACTCCTTCCTTGATGAAATCAACAAGCAATATGTAGTAACGGCACGAGCGAAGGGTTTAGACGAGAACAGTATTCTCTACAAGCACGTTTTCCGTAACGCAATGTTGATCATTATTGCCGGTTTCCCAAGCGCATTTATTAGTATTTTCTTCACGGGTTCTATGTTGATTGAAGTGATGTTTTCACTTGAAGGCATTGGTTTACTTGGCTTTGAGTCGACCATTCAACGTGACTATCCCGTGGTGTTCAGTTCTCTCTATATCATGACCTTATTAGGCTTGGTTCTGAGCATTATCTCCGACCTGACTTATACCTGGGTTGATCCTCGAATTGATTTTGAAGCGCGTTAATGGCGAACGAATAACAAGGTATTGATAATAAATGTTTAACAACCCTTTAGCTGAAGCTCGTTGGTTACGTTTTAAAGCAAATAAGCGTGGTTTTATCTCCCTTTGGATATTTACCATCTTGTTTGGCTTGAGCCTGTTCGCTGAGATCATTGCCAATGATAAACCACTCTTGGTTTCTTATGATAATCAGTGGTTTGTGCCTGTTATCAATGAATATGCCGAGACGGAGTTTGGTGGTGAGTTTGAAACCGAGGCCGACTACAAAGACCCGTATGTTATCGAGCTCATTGAAGACAACGGTTACATCGTGTGGCCAATCATTCCGTTTAGCTACGACACAATAAACTTCGATATTTCAGGTGCGGTGCCATCGGAGCCCGATTCGGTGAACTGGTTAGGGACTGATGATAAGGGGCGAGATGTATTAGCTCGTATCATTTATGGCTTCCGTATTTCCGTTCTATTTGGTTTTATTCTGACCATTGTATCGAGCGTGATTGGTGTCGTGGTTGGCGCAACACAAGGCTACTACGGTGGCTGGGTTGATCTATTCGGACAACGCTTCATTGAAGTCTGGTCTGGTATGCCGACCCTGTTCTTGCTGATTATTTTGTCGAGTTTTATTGAGCCGAATTTCTGGTGGTTGCTCGGGATTATGGTGTTGTTTAGTTGGATGAGTTTAGTAGGCATCGTGCGAGCGGAATTTTTACGCTGCCGAAACTTCGATTATGTGCGAGCCGCGCAAGCCATGGGTGTTGATGACAAACGTATTATGCTTCGTCACATGTTACCTAACGCGATGGTTGCATCGTTAACCATGATGCCGTTTATTCTTTCAGGCTCGGTGACCACACTGACTTCGTTAGACTTCTTGGGCTTTGGTCTTCCTGCGGGTTCGCCTTCGTTAGGCGAGTTGTTGGCGCAAGGTAAAGCTAACTTACAAGCGCCTTGGCTTGGCATTTCTGCCTTCGTCGTGCTTTCACTGATGCTTACGTTACTGGTCTTCGTTGGTGAAGCGGTGCGTGATGCTTTCGACCCGCATCAACAGAAGTAAGGATAGGTTATGACTTCAAATACAACGCCTGCTTCTCCGGTTTTGACCATAGATAAACTGTCTGTCGGTTTCGGGCGAAAAAACTCGATAGAGCAAGTGACACAAGATGTCTCTTTAGAAATATACAAAGGTGAGACATTAGCGCTGGTGGGTGAGAGTGGTTCAGGTAAATCTGTTACAGCCAACTCGATTTTAAAACTGCTGCCTAAAGGCTCATCGCACTACTTAAACGGTAAGATTAATTTCTCAGGTACCGATATCCTGAGTTGCTCTGAAAGGCAATTGCGCGGGATTCGTGGTGGTCGCATCGGCATGATCTTCCAAGAGCCTATGGTGTCGTTGAACCCACTGCATAGAGTCGGAAAACAGCTTGTTGAAACCCTAGCGATTCACCGAGGTATGCGAACTAATAAAGCGCAAGCCTTGGCGATAGAGTGGCTATCCAAGGTGGGTATTCGCTACCCAGAGCAAAAGATTTCAGCTTACCCACATGAATTGTCTGGTGGAGAGCGTCAGCGTGTAATGATCGCAATGGCTCTGATCAACGAACCTGAGCTGCTTATCGCTGATGAGCCGACAACCGCATTGGATGTGTCGGTACAAGCGCAGATCCTCGACCTGCTTAAGGAGCTGCAACAAGAGCTGGGTATGGCGATGCTTTTTATTACCCATGACTTGAGTATTGTTCGTAAAATTGCTGACAGAGTGGCGGTAATGAAAGATGGTCGCTTGGTTGAAAGTAACGACTGCCAAACACTATTTAATGCGCCAGCTCACCCTTATACGCAAAAGCTTATCAACTCTGACCCGAAAGGGTTGCCCGTTCCAGTTTCTCCGGAAAGTGAACCTCTGCTCGATGTTAATCAACTTCGTGTTTGGTTCCCGATTACGGGCGGTTTATTCAAGCGAACCATTTCTCATGTCAAAGCCGTAACAGACATGGAGTTCACTTTGAAGAAAGGGCACTCAATCGGTTTAGTTGGCGAAAGCGGCTCTGGTAAATCGACAACCGGTATGGCGATACTCAAATTGGTGCAAAGTGAAGGTTCAATTACCTACGCTGATGAACAAATCCAAGGCTTAAACCGCCAACAGATGCTTCCGTTTCGAAGCCGTATGCAAGTTGTATTTCAAGACCCATTTTCTGCGTTGAATCCAAGAATGTCGGTAGCTCAAGTGATTGGTGAAGGTTTGTTAGTGCATCAACAATTGGATGAGAATGAACTCGACCAACGCATCTGTGACGTAATGAAAGAGGTCGACTTAGACCCAGAAACTCGTCACCGTTACCCAAATGAATTTTCTGGCGGACAAAGGCAGCGTATTGCGATTGCTCGTGCTTTGATTTTAAAGCCAGAGTTTATCCTGCTCGATGAACCAACATCGTCATTGGACAGAACCGTTCAAGCTCAAGTATTGGATTTGCTGAAGTCACTTCAAGAAAAGTATGGCCTGACCTATTTGTTTATCAGTCATGATCTGAATGTCGTGAAATCCTTGTGTCATTACACCATCGTCATGAAAGCTGGCGAGGTAATAGAGAAGGGCGACACTGAGACTTTGTTTGGTAATCCGCAGCATGAATATACTAAGCAGTTGGTGAGTCTTTCGAATGTTGGTGGTGTTTTATAACGCAGAGGGTTTGTTTAAAACAAATGGGCTCTGGTTGAATTCAACATGGTCATTTCGTTGTTTTAAGATTACACTGCGCCCAATATTTCAGAAGTACATATTTAGGTAGAGGTCACCATGGACCAAGAACATTACGAAGACGCTGATTACGAAGGCCAAGAGCTGGGCGAAGAAGGCGAAGAGATTGAAATTGAAGCAATTGGTATTGATGTTTCATCACAGCCAATCGAGCTCTACAAAGTGTTTAAAATTGCTAACCTAGTGAGTGGTGGCGGTGAAGCTAAGCACATCATCTCTGAAGGCTACGTAGCGGTAAATGGTGAGCTAGAAACCCGTAAGCGTCGTAAAATGTACGATGGCGACTTCTTTGAATTCAACCAAGAATACTATGTAGTGGTGTGTGATCAGCCAGTACAAGAAGAATCAGAAAAGCCGAAAAAGAAAGAAACGCCTAAAAAAGAGAACAAGGCGAAGAAAGGTCAGTCTAAAAAGGATTCTAAGAAGAAGGAATCTAAGAAAAGCAAAGCAGAAATGCTAAGCGCAAAGGCTGAACCAAAGAAAGAGAAAAAAGAGAAGAAACCGAAAAAGAAAGCGGATACGCCAAAGCCAACACGTGATGACAAAAGCGGCCGTAATTCGATTGAGTTCTTCTAAGTTATAGCTCTAACCTACTGATCTAAAGCTATTCTTTCAAAACGCAAGCAACCTTAGACTTAGGTTTACGTTAAGAAAATATCAAAAGGCTCACTATTTAGTGAGCCTTTTTTGTATTTGTTTGCTAGCACAGCTAACGGCAAATAACGCTTCTTCTCAGTGACGAGTGCGAGAAGATGTCAATTCTGATGCACGTAACTGAGCAACGGCTTTCGCTAGTTCTAGCTGAGCTTGTGCAAAGTTAATGTCTATGTTGCCCTTGTTGATGTTCTCTAGAGCGGCATATTTCGCTTCTTCTGCGCGAGCGCGGTCAATGTCTTTACCATGCAAGGCCGTGTCGGCTAATAACGTAACCACATCCGGCTGAACTTCCAGCATCCCACCAGAGACATACAGCACTTGGCCTTCTGATTTAGGGTCTGTAACGAACACGGTTACGCCCGGTTTGATCTTACTGAGAAGCGGGGAGTGACCGGGGCGGATCCCCAGTTCACCGTCAGCGCCAGAAACGGCTAGGGCATACGCTGGACCTGAAAACAGCGTACCTTCCGCACTTACAATATTAAGTTGAAATGTATTATCTGTAATTCCGATAGCCATGGTGCACCTGCCTCTTAGAGTGATTTTGCTTTGTTAAGCACTTCGTCGATAGAGCCACAGTACAAGAACGCTTGCTCTGGGATATCGTCATATTCACCGCTCAATAGACCTTTAAAGCCTCTTAGTGTTTCGCTTAGCGGTACAAAGACACCTTTCTGACCGGTAAACACTTCGGCTACGTGGTAAGGCTGCGTTAAGAAACGTTCAATCTTACGAGCGCGAGATACGGTCTGTTTG
This sequence comes from Vibrio sp. 10N.222.54.A3, assembly GCF_041474095.1. Taxonomy (NCBI): domain Bacteria; kingdom Pseudomonadati; phylum Pseudomonadota; class Gammaproteobacteria; order Vibrionales; family Vibrionaceae; genus Vibrio; species Vibrio sp. 10N.222.54.A3. The sequence goes on along the minus strand of NZ_JBFRTN010000009.1, from coordinate 87,297 downwards.
TCTTCAGTAGACAGCTCATCCATACCAAGAATCGCGATGATGTCTTTTAGCTCTTTGTAGCGTTGCAGCGTTGTTTGTACTTTTTGTGCAATGTCGTAGTGCTCTTGGCCTACGATCAGCGGATCTAACTGACGTGACGTTGAATCTAACGGGTCAATCGCAGGGTATAGACCCAGTGCCGCGATGTTACGAGACAGTACAACGGTCGCATCTAAGTGAGCAAAGGTTGTTGCTGGCGATGGGTCAGTCAAGTCATCCGCAGGTACGTATACTGCTTGGATAGACGTGATAGAGCCTTGTTTTGTTGACGTGATACGCTCTTGAAGTACGCCCATCTCTTCAGCCAGTGTTGGTTGGTAACCTACTGCTGAAGGCATACGACCTAGCAGAGCTGATACTTCTGTTCCGGCAAGCGTGTAACGGTAAATGTTATCAATGAACAACAGTACGTCACGACCTTCATCACGGAAGCGCTCAGCCATAGTTAGGCCTGTAAGTGCTACACGTAGACGGTTTCCCGGTGGCTCGTTCATTTGACCGTAAACCATGGCTACTTTGTCTAGTACACCTGCTTCTTTCATCTCGTAGTAGAAGTCGTTACCTTCACGAGTACGCTCACCTACACCGGTAAACACAGAAAGACCTGAGTGGGCTTTGGCGATGTTGTTGATAAGCTCCATCATGTTGACGGTTTTACCTACACCAGCACCACCGAACAGACCAATTTTACCCCCCTTAGCGAATGGACAGATAAGGTCGATAACCTTAACGCCTGTTTCTAGAAGCTCAGTGCTGTTTGCTTGTTCTTCATAAGAAGGGGCTTCACGGTGAATCTCGTAGTTTTCTTTCTGACCGATTTCACCACACTCATCGATAGGTTGACCAAGCACGTTCATGATACGGCCTAGCGTTTCTTCGCCGACAGGAACCGTGATTGGAGAGCCTGTGTTTTCAACCGTTAGGCCACGACGTAAGCCATCTGACGTACCCATTGCAATACAACGAACGATATTGCTACCCAGTTGTTGTTGTACTTCCAATACTAACGAGCTTGCTTCGTCGCTAGTCACTTTCAATGCATCATAAACGCGTGGGCTGTTGCCGCCGCTGAACTCGACGTCAACCACCGCGCCGATTACTTTAACTATTTTTCCAACACTCATTCTTAAATCCTCAAATTCTGTTCTTGACCCAGTCTTTTCTAGCCCTAGACAGCTTGGGCACCTGAGACTATTTCACTCAGCTCTTGGGTAATGGCAGCCTGACGCGCCTTGTTGTAGACCAACTGCAAGTCATCAATGAGTTGGCCTGCGTTATCAGTCGCCGCTTTCATAGCGACCATTCGGGCTGCTTGCTCACAGGCAATGCTCTCTACGATGCCTTGATACACTTGCGATTCGATGTATCGATGTAACAGTTCTGAGAGTATGTCTTTGGGTGCTTGCTCATAGATGTAGTCCCAACGACGCGCTTTTTTAGGCTCACCACCTTCCTCAGAATCCGAAGGGTGGGGGAGCAACTGCAAGGTCGTTGGCGCTTGAACCATGGTGTTGACGAACTGGTTGTAAACGAGATACAAGCTATCGATTTTACCTTCGTCGTAATGCCCGAGCATCGCATTCACCGTACCTAAGATGTCTTCTAACTTAGGTGTATCGCCAAGACCTGACGTTTGTGCAATAACGTTGCCGCCGCGTTGGAAGAACGAGATAGCCTTAGATCCCACTAAGGTTGTTTCTACCTCGACTCCCTTGGTGCGCCATTGCTCCATTTCTTCTAACACTTTCTTGAACAAGTTTGAGTTCAAGCCACCACACAAGCCGCGATCGGACGAGATAATGATGTAAGCGACACGCTTAGGTTCACGCTGTTGCAGGTAAGGGTGCTGGTACTCCAGGGAACCCGATGCAACATGAGAGATAACTTTTCGCATGTTCTCGGCGTAGGGCCGAGTTAGCGTCATGTTGTCTTGAACCTTGCGCATCTTACTTGCTGCAACCATTTCCATTGCGCTAGTGATTTTCTGAGTGTTACTAACACTGGCTATCTTGGTGCGAATTTCTTTAGTACTTGCCATAATCTGCTCCTATTTGTTTTGATTTCCAGCTAACAAACCGGAGCACTTACCAAGCTTTCATCCCAACAAAACCTTCTAGGATCTCTTTAAGAGCACCGTCGATTTCGTCATTGTAATCGCCTGTCGCGTTGATTTTTTCGAACAACGCAGGGTTCTGACCTTTGGCATAAGCAATCAGCTCTTCTTCAAAACGGGCAATGTTGTTTAGCTCAACACCGGCCAAGTAGCCTTTCTCTGCTGCGTAGATAACCGTTGCTTGCTCAGCGACTGACATTGGAGAGTATTGTTTTTGCTTCATTAATTCGGTAACACGCTCACCATGGTCTAGCTGTTTGCGCGTCATCTCATCTAAGTCAGAAGAGAACTGAGCAAAGGCCGCCAGCTCGCGATATTGAGCTAATGAAGTACGGATACCACCAGACAGTTTCTTGATGATCTTGCATTGCGCCGCACCACCCACACGAGATACCGAGATACCTGGGTCTACTGCAGGACGTAAGCCTGAGTTAAACAATTGGGTTTGAAGGAAAACCTGACCATCGGTGATTGAGATTACGTTGGTTGGTACAAACGCTGATACGTCACCCGCTTGAGTTTCAATGATCGGAAGCGCCGTTAATGAGCCAGTTTGACCTTTCACTTCACCGTTAGTGAACTTCTCTACATACTCTGCATTCACTCGTGCTGCACGTTCTAGAAGGCGTGAGTGAAGGTAGAATACGTCGCCAGGGAAGGCTTCACGACCCGGTGGGCGTTTCAATAGCAACGAGATTTGACGGTAAGCAACGGCTTGTTTTGATAGGTCATCATAGATGATCAGTGCATCTTCACCGCGGTCACGGAAGTACTCACCCATAGTGCAACCGGCATAAGGTGCTAGGTATTGAAGTGCTGCAGACTCTGATGCTGATGCCACGACTACGATGGTGTTTTTTAGCGCATCGTGGTCTTCGAGTTTACGAACCACGTTAGCGATAGTGGAGGCTTTTTGGCCAATCGCCACATACACACATTTGATGCCAGAATCTTTCTGATTGATGATCGCATCGATAGCTAACGCTGTTTTACCCGTCTGACGGTCACCGATGATAAGTTCACGTTGACCACGACCGATTGGCACCATGGTATCAACCGCTTTATAGCCAGTTTGAATTGGCTGATCAACAGACTTACGTTCGATTACACCGGGTGCAATCACTTCTACAGGGTCGAGTCGGTCACAACTTACTGGGCCTTTGCCATCGATTGGCTCGCCTAATGTGTTCACAACACGGCCAAGAAGACCGTTACCGACGGGGACTTCCAAGATACGACCTGTACCTTTCACTTTCATACCTTCAGATAGGTCAGTGTAGGGGCCCATAACCACCGCACCTACTGAGTGGGTATCGAGGTTAAGTGCGAGTGCGTATTTGCCACCTGGTAGCTCAATCATCTCGCCTTGCATAACATCAGCAAGGCCATTGATTGTGATGATGCCATCACGAACCGATACGATAGTGCCTTCATTGCGAGCCTCTGTGCTCACATTAAATTTCGAGATGCGTTCTTTTATTAGATCGCTGATTTCATTTGAATTTAATTGCATAATTGTTACCTATCTCGCGTGAAGTTGATGAGCCAATCGGTCAATTGATGTGTTTAAAGAACCATCGATAACGGTTTCACCCGCTTTGATGACCATTCCACCCACTAACGTGTCATCAATAACCTGCTTCATTTCAACCTGACGCTCTAATTTCTTCTCAAGTGCAGCTGTTAGTGACGTAACTTGATCTTGTGTCAGCATTTCTGAACTGGTGACAGTGACAGGCACTACACGTTCATGTTCGTCCTTTAGCTCGCAGTACAATTCAAACAGGTCTCTTACAACAGAAAGGCGGCCGTTCTCGGCCAAGACTCGAATGAGATTAATGACGTGGTCATCAACGAGTCCTTGGCAAATATGAATGATGAGGTTTGCCAGCTCTTCTGTTTGGTGTGTAGAAGCACCTTCTGCTGAAGAAATCTGACTAGCGATCGTTTCTTCTTCCGCGACAGCCACAAGAATGGACAGCATTGAGTGCCACTCTTGTAACTGGTTTTCACCTAAAGCAAATTCAAACGATGCTTTGGCGTAGGGATGAGCAATATTGGTGTAATCTGACATATTGCCTCTCCTTAGAGTTCGCTAATCATTTGGTCAACTAGCGCTCGGTTCGTTGCGGAATCTAGGTTTTTGCTAATCAGTTTCTGTGCACTTTGAATTACTGCGTCTGCCATATCTGCCTGAAGTTCACGGCGTATCTTTTGGCGTTCGCCTTCTAGCTCAGCTCTACCTTGTTCTAAGATGCGTGCCTTTTCTTGCTCGGCTTCTTGTTGCGCTAAGCTGATGATTTCATTGCGGCGTTTTCGGCCCTGTTCAATCAGTTCAGTCACATCTTTTCTTGCATCTTCGATGAGTTGCGCGCCATTTGATTTTGCTAGTTCTAGCTCTTTCGCAGCGTTCTCTGAGTGGCGTAAACCATCAGCGATTTCTTTTTGGCGCTCGTCTAACATCGCGGTGAGAGGGGGCCATACATATTTCATGCAGAGCCAAACAAAAATCACGAATGAGATTGCTTGTCCAAACATGCTTGCATTTAAGTTCATACCTTCCTCACTAAATCTTGATTATGTATAAATCGATCTTTCAAAGCGGTTTGATTAAGCCACGGCGAAGATGATGTATAGACCGATACCAACACCGATCATCGGTACTGCATCCACAAGACCCATCATGATGAAGAATTGAGTACGAAGCATTGGAGTAAGGTCTGGTTGACGCGCAACACCTTCAAGGTATTTACCTGCTAAGTTACCAATACCAGATGCTGCACCTGCTGCACCTAAACCGATCAGTAATGCACCTGCTACATATAAAACTGCGCTTACGATATCCATTTGTATCTCCGATAAATAATTTTTTAGTTAAATTTTTTAGTTATTAATTAGTGGTGTTCTTCTGTTGCCATACCTAAATAAACAACGGTCAGTACCATAAATATAAATGCTTGCAAGAATACGATTAATATGTGGAATAGTGCCCAAGGAACACTCAGTGCCCATTGCATCCACCATGGCATTAATGCGATCAGAATAAATATCATCTCACCTGCATACATGTTTCCAAATAATCGTAAGCCTAGTGATATAGGTTTTGAAATTAATGTTATTAATTCAAGAACTAAGTTAACAGGGTATAAAAGAGGGTTATCAAATGGCTGCGTAGTAAGCTCTTTGATAAAGCCTTTCAATCCTTTATTTTTAAATGTATAAGTCAACAGTAAGATAAATACACCGAGTGCCATCGACATTGGAATATTTACGTCCGCCGTTGGTAGATCTCTAAAGTGTTCTAGACCCATTGCACGACTTAATGCTGGTATGAAATCTATTGGTAATAAATCGACCGCGTTCATTAACAACACCCAAACAAAAGTGGTTAATGCCAGTGGCCCTATTAATTTATCCTCCGCTTGAAAAATCTCTTTTACTAGGTTGTTTACAAAATCAAATATCAGTTCGATAAAACATTGAAATCGACCTGGAACACCGCTGGTGCCCTTAGTCACTACGTATCGAAAAGCTCCAATAAACAGTAAACCCGTAATCCAAGATACCAACATCGAGTCGATGTTGAACGCCCAGAAACCATCACCTGTAGTTAAGAAGGTTAAGTGATGCTCTATGTATTCGTGAGCGGTAGTTACTTGATCCATACTACACGTACTCCGATCTTGTAGAGGCAGTAATAAATGGTGTTAAGAAGTACCCAACCATAGTGAGAATATATGCGTACAATATTACTGGGTTATCCAATTTGAAAAACTGGAACGCCAAGATAAACATTAAGAACGTATAAGTTATTTTCACGACACGACTCATTTGCATTAAGTCACGTAAACTATAATTAGGATTCTTGCGCACCTTTAGGCTTGCATATATAAAACCAAACAGCGGAGGTAGCATCGCAATTCCGATACCCAAAGCCGACGATTCCATATCTACTTTATTACCAAAAAACACTTCATATAAAACTACACCGACGGCTAATACTACTTGGCAGAGAACAACTCTTTTAGCAGCAACAAGAATGTCACCACTTATCCCATTAAGCCTCATAATAAAACCTTATATTTAACAGTGTAAGCTCATATAAAACACAGTTTGAATATGTCTTGCTACTCGCATTTACTTGTTAATAAAACTTTGCTTGTTAACAAAGAGATAATCTTGCTGGTCTTATATCTCCTGACGAAATAGAACGATATAAACTAGTTCGCTCTCGTTTCGACAAAATATAAACTACGCCTAAAATTATGTGATCAAAACGACAAATATTGATATCAATAATTCCATTTTTGAAATGAATGTTTTTCATTTATGAAAGTAATAGTTCTATCACTTTATTCATGAATATTTAAGATGCTTTATCCTTGTGAAAAAGAGGGTCTTTTTAGAAGGGAGTAGCGAGCTAAATTTTCAACTTATGATCTTATCAATTAAGACTATTCAAACACTTAGGTTCATTTACAAGCTGAGTTGTGAAGTGTGATTTTGGTAGGGGTTAAGCTTGTTTGAGGCAATGATGGAAGATCTGGTTTTTCTGGTAAATTAAACGTACGTCGCTCCTTATCAATAAGCGAATATTTTTTATATTGTCGTCAGCTTGTCACTATTTGCGTGCGCGAGAGTGAAAATTCAGCGCCTAAATGTTGATGATATAGGAGTGAAATGGGGGACTGGGTGTGCGAGAAGCATGGTGCGGAGAAGAAACACCGAGTTTTGAGGAAGTAAATGGCAGCAGAGCGCTGCCTAATTTACTTAATCTAGGCTCTCTTATGACTCTTCATAACTGAGGTATTGAATACATAAGTCATGGAAAGCCTGTGCTTGTGGCGAGATCGTACGATCAGACAGTCTGAAAATGCCGATTTGTCGTTGCAAGGGTGGGTCAATTAGCGGAATCCACACCAAGCGGGTTTCATTGGTTGGGAAAGCCAGCTTAGGTAGCGTGGTCACGCCTATCCCGAGCTCTAACACCGAAAAAAGCGAGGTAATGTTCTCGACAGAGTACAGGGCTTGTTCGCTGAGCATGCGCGCAGGTGTTGGGTCCAGTAGGGTGCAAGTCCCGTTACGAATGAAGGGCTGCTTTAACAAGGTTTGCCATTCGATTCCTTCCCGTTGAGAGGCGATAGGGTTATCTTTGAGGCACACCACACCGATAGGATCAGAAAGCAAAGGCGTGAAGTCGATGCTCTCTTCTTCTAAATGGGAGCTATTACCGAGGGCAACATCCACCTCGCCAGAGAGTAATCTTGCTTCTACCCCTGCCGCATTATCATCAATCAAACTCACTTCTACATTCGGGTACTGCTCACAAAATGCCCCTAAAACACTAGGGATGAGTTTTGCGGCCACCGAAGGCACGCTCGCTATTCGAACTCTTCCTTGTTGTCCTGCTGCCGCTGCGCGTAAGTCATTGTCTAATGCTTTGTAAACGTTCAGAAATTGAATGATCTTGGGCAAACATATTTCTCCAAAAGGCGTCAGTGTCGATTTGTTGCCTGTTTCAAACAGAGGTTGGCCGAGTATTTTTTCCAACTCTTTTATCGAAGTCGAAAGTGCCGCTTGCGATCGATTTGCACGGTGAGATGCCGCTCTAAATCCACCTTCTTCGACCACCAAAACGAAATGTTTTAACTGTTGTAGCTTAATACTCATGACTCCGATCCTTCTCTAGCCCTTGCTATACCTTACTTTTTGCAAGGTGATAGATTTTATTTATCAAATGCACAAAATTTACCGTTAGATTTATCAGTCGTCAAGGTGCAGTATTTAACTATCTTGAAACATAGTTGTTACAAAGTTGGATGGAATCGTGAACGCACAAACTAAAAAACACCCAGTAAAAACCGAGCTTTTCGCTTCAAAAGCACCCCTAGAGTGGGCAATCGTTAATAACGGCACTCTATACACCGCGCAGATTCCAATTGATGAAACTGGCGCAGTAGTAGAAGGCGGTATTGAAGCGCAAACGCGTCAGACTTTTAACAACCTTGTTCATACCTTGGAGTGTGCAGGCGAATCGATGGATTCTGTGCTGCAGGTTCTGATTTACGTGACTGACCGTGAATACCTGAAAACGGTAAACAGCGTATACGGAGAATACTTCAACGCACCTTATCCAAATCGTGCAGCAGTCGTTGTTGCAGGGCTAGCTAGAGAAGAGATGTTGGTTGAGTTCGTGGTTTATGCATCGGCGTCTCAACCTGAATAAATGGACTGTGAACTGAGGCAATTTGCCAATCAAAGCTGTTTGTCTACGCAGATCTTTACTGATACAAGCGAATAGTTTTACGTTTAGATACAAAATCAATACTTATTCTCTATATAAATTAACAATTTATTAATTAATCCGATGGTTGCCAGACTCAACCGCAACCTAACGTTACAAGGACAGAATGATGACTCACTTACAGAATGTTCAAGCAGAAAACGCACTTTACATTGGCGGCGAATGGCAAGCGGGTGTAAGCACCGTAGCGAACATTAACCCATCAGATATTTCTGAAAATATTGGCAACTTTGCACAAGCAAGTGCTGAACAAGTTCAACAAGCGATTTCAGCGGCGAAACACGCTCAACCAGAGTGGGAAAAAACGCCGATTGAACGCAAGCAAACGGTGCTTCAAGCGATTGGTGATGAGCTGATTGCCCGTTGTGATGAGCTGGGCACTTTGCTATCTCGTGAAGAAGGTAAGCCTTTTGCTGAAGGTCGCGGTGAGATTTACCGTGCAGGTCAGTTCTTCCAATACTTTGCGGCTGAAGTGCTTCGCCAAATTGGTGACAACGCAGATTCTGTACGCCCGGGTGTTTCTGTTGAAGTGACTCGCGAAGCGGTGGGCGTTATCGGCATTATCTCTCCTTGGAACTTCCCGACAGCAACAGCAGCTTGGAAAATTGCTCCAGCATTGGCTTTCGGTAACAGTGTTATCTGGAAACCAGCAAACCTAACACCAGCAAGTGCGGTTGCGCTTACTGAGATCATCCATCGCCAAGGTATCCCTGCAGGTACGTTTAACCTTGTATTGGGTAGCGGTTCAACAGTCGGTGATGCACTGATCAACTCTAAAGAAGTGAACGGTGTGAGCTTTACCGGTTCTGTTGACACGGGTCGTAAAGTGGCAGCGGCTACCGCACCAAACTTCGTTCGTTGCCAACTGGAAATGGGCAGTAAGAACGCGCTGGTTATCGCTGATGATGCAGATATCCAAACCGCAGTTGAAGCAACTATTGCCGGCTCTTTCTCTGGTGCAGGTCAAAAATGTACAGCGTCTTCTCGTCTTGTTGTTATGGATAGTATCCACGACCAGTACGTTGAAGCACTGATTAAACGTATGAGCGAGCTGAAAGTGGGTCACGCATTAGAGGAAGGCGTTTTCATGGGCCCAGTTGTTGACGGAAACCAGCTTGAAGCAAACCTAGGTTGGGTTGAGAAAGCGCGTCAAAGCGGCGGTGAACTGGCATTCGGTGGCGAACGCTTGAGCATGCAACACGAAGGTTTCTACATGTCTCCAACGTTGTTCTTGAACACTAAGAACGATTGGGAAGTGAACCAAGAGGAAGTGTTCGCACCAATGGCAAGTGTGATTCGTGTCGCTGACCTAGAAGAAGCGATTGCGACAACCAACGACACTCGCTTCGGTCTAACAGGCGGCATCATTACTCAGAGCCTACGTACTAGCGCAATGTTCAAGCAACAAGCGCAGACCGGTTGTGTGATGGTCAACCTACCAACAGCAGGCACGGATTACCACGTACCGTTTGGTGGTCGTAAAGAGTCTAGCTTCGGTCCTCGTGAGCAAGGTCAATACGCGAAAGAGTTCTACACAGTGGTTAAGACGGCTTACCAACGTCCTTACTAATCCACTTTCTAAATAAGAATTGGATAGCTGAATTAACTTCCTAGCTATCCAGCTATCGAATTGGCCTGATTCACAGAGTCAGGCCAACATTCAAACCAAAGCAGCAAACGAACTTAGACAAGTGATTTAACCCATTTTTGAAAACATGTTATTTGAGCGTGTTTTCAAAACCGAGCTAGAACACTGAGCTTTCAATAGGAGTGGTTATGTACCAGCAACGGATTGTTATAGATGGATTGCAATACTGCAATTGGAACAGAGAATATTTCCAAACACTAAAGGCGAGCGGCATTACAGCAGTTCACGCTACCGCGGTTTACCACGAGACGGCTCGTGAAACCTTATCTCGCTTTGCAGAATGGAATTTAAGATTCGAGCAGAACGCAGACCTTATCATGCCGATTCACTCAATGGCTGATGTCGAGACTGCAAAAGCGACTGGCAAAGTCGGCATTTTCCTTGGTGCTCAAAACTGTTCTCCAATCGACGATGAGATCGGTCTTATCGAAGTGATGCGTAAGCAAGGTCTTTTGATCATGCAACTGACGTACAACAACCAGAGCTTATTGGCGACGGGTTGCTACGAGAAGAACGACACAGGTATTACTCGCTTTGGTAAACAAGCCATCGAAGAGATGAACCGAGTGGGCATGATCATAGATATGTCTCACAGTGCAGAGCGCTCAACACTTGAAGCTATCGACTTGTCTTCTCGTCCTATTTGTATCAGCCATGCGAACCCGACGTTTGCTCATGATGCACTACGAAATAAATCAAACGATGTAATTAAAGCTCTAACCGCACGCGGCGGCTTAATCGGATTCAGCTTGTACCCATTCCACCTACCAAACGGCAGCCAATGTACCTTGGAAGATTTCTGCCAGATGGTTGCGACTACGGCTGACATGGTCGGCGTAGAGCACCTCGGTATTGGCAGTGACCTATGCTTAAACCAACCTCAAGCCGTTCTTGAATGGATGAGAAATGGTCGTTGGTCTAAAGCAATGGACTACGGCGAAGGCTCTGCGAACAACTCAGGTTGGCCAGATGCGTTGCCTTGGTTCTGTGGTAGTGCGGGTATGGAAAACATATATAACGGATTGATGCGTCATGGTTTCAGCGAGTCTGAAGCTGGGCAAGTCTTGGGAGAAAACTGGTTTAACTTCTTGAAAGATGGCCTAGAGCCTCAAACCAAGGGTTAACGGTTTCTCGCGAGCCATCATCGAATTAGCAGCCTTCTAACAAACGTTCAATAAGCAAGTGCTGCTTAAACCAATTTCACTATTCAAAAGGAACAACGGTCTATTTCGCAACGCGGTAACCCAAACATGGATCAGCCTGCCCAACACAAAAAACAATAGGGCAGGTGTTAAATACACCCTTGTAGTTATCATTCAAATGACAGCTGCAAAGAAACCTCTGGAGTCAGAGTATGTCTGATTTAACCAATAGCGTGAAATCTTCAAGCTTAAATGCGGGTCAAGCACACACAACAATTAATGCAAAAAGCAACACAAACGAGTCTGAGTCTACGTCAGACAAATTAGGCCTATCCAACCCAGCACTTTGGTACAGCGGCGGTTTTATCGCTCTGTTCGTGGCACTTGCTCTATTTGATGGCGAGCTGTTATCAAGCCTAGTAAATACGGGCTTTGCATGGTCTGTAAAAGTATTCGGTCCTTACTGGCAAATGCTTCTTCTTCTGACTTTTCTTATTGGTCTTGGCCTGGCGGCAGGGCGAACAGGCAAGGTTATCCTAGGCGGCATCGCTAAACCTGAAATGGACGGCTTCCGTTGGATGGCGATCATCTTCTGTACGCTACTGGCAGGTGGCGGTGTATTTTGGGCAGCAGCAGAGCCTATCGCTCACTACGTTAGCCCACCACCATTGTACGGCGCACAAGAAAACGCACAGCAAGGCGCGGTGAATGCTTTATCGCAATCCTTCATGCACTGGGGTTTTCTAGCATGGGCCATTGTCGGTAGCTTAACGTCTATTGTGGTGATGCACCTTCACTACGACAAAGGCTTACCGCTTAAACCTCGTATTTTGCTTTACCCAGTTTTAGGCGAGCGAGCATTGAAAGGTCACACCGGCGCATTGATTGATGCATGTTGTATTGTCGCAGTAGCGGCGGGCACCATTGGTCCTATCGGCTTCTTGGGCTTGCAAGTGAGCTACGCGCTGAACGAACTGTTTGGTATTCCAGATGGCTTCACAACACAGCTGATCATCATCTTGTTCGCTATCGTGCTTTACACACTGTCGGCATTAAGTGGTCTTAACCGCGGAATGCAAATGCTAAGCCGTTACAACGTAATTTTGGCGATGGCATTGATGGTTTACATCCTTATCTTTGGCCCAACGAACTTCATCTTCAATGGCTACATCCAAGGTGTAGGGAGCATGATTGATAACTTCATCCCGATGGCAACATACCGCGGTGACGAAGGTTGGTTGAGCTGGTGGACAGTATTCTTCTGGGGTTGGTTCTTAGGTTACGGCCCAATGATGGCAATCTTCATCGCACGTATTTCACGCGGTCGTAGTATTCGCCAATTGGTATCAACGATTAGCTTGATTGCACCGTTTGTTACTTGCTTCTGGTTCACGATTGTTGGCGGCTCTGGTCTTGCGTTCGAAATTGCAGATCCAGGCAGTGTAAGTAAAGCGTTCGAAGGCTTTAATTTACCTGGCGCGCTACTGGCAGTAACTCAGCAACTACCAATGCCAATGCTTATCTCTATTCTGTTCTTGATCTTGACGACGATCTTCATCGTAACGACAGGTGACTCAATGACTTACACCATCAGTGTGGTAGTCAGCGGTGAGACAGAGCCTAACGCAATTATTCGTACTTTCTGGGGTGTGATGATGGGGGTAACAGCATTGATTCTGATTTCCCTAGGTTCCGGCGGTATTTCAGCGCTGCAATCATTCATAGTTATCACAGCGGTACCGGTGTCCTTAATCTTGCTGCCATCACTTTGGAATGCACCTCAAATCGCAATCAAGATGGCGAAAGATCAAGGCTTATAAAACATCAATGCCGGTATAAAGAAGAAAATGTAGAGATAAAGCTCTCTAAAAACTGAAGATAAACAAGGTGTGAGCCTTTGAAAGAAGGCTGATACAAGATTCCGGAAGGAAGATAAAAACCGTACTGGTGAAGATACACCGGGCGGCACGTATTTAGGTCAATCGATCTAGTCAGGACAAATAATAAGGGGTGAGCTCGCTTGCCCCAAATAACGTGAAAGCTAACCAACACACTGTAACAACGAATGCTTCAAATGATGGCAACGATCGGTTCTGAATGGCTAGCAAAATCCTATAACTATAAGGTGGTGAGCAAAATGGATGCACATCGTTCTACCTACACTGAATCAGCACTACGTGACGCGACTGTCGTCATGGCACCGGAAAGGCTAGGTGCAATGCACCAAACACGTATCAGCTTCGTTAGAACTCTGATTCGTAAAATGGCGCAACAAGAATGGAAAGTGACCAAACATGAATGGCAATTAGACGCTCAAGGTTTTGGTCATGTTATCTATAAGCTTGCGACGCCAAACCATGTTTATCATTTGGTTGTTTTCTGCGATGAGATTGCAGATGACGAACGAAATGACCGTGTAATTGCTGAAAAGTGGGACGTAACGTTTGCGCTTGTTCTTGGTGATGTTGATGTCGCCCTACTTGAAAGACTTCGTGCGAATGTACCGCTTCAAGAAGCAGGCCGTAATCCAAATAACGTGCTTGTGTTGGCGCGTGCAAACAAAAGTGTACGTGTGTTTGAACATATCGTTAGTCACTTGGCTAAAGGTGTTCAACCAACGCCAAAAGAGCTGGCTGAAGTGGGTTACATCCTGCGAACGACAGCGGTATACGGTAATGGCAAATTTGGTATTGCTGACTTTAAAATCTTAGAGAAAAATGAAGATTTTAATCAGTCGTTTAGTGCGCAAATGTGTGCGGTTTATATGCTGCGTGAGTTCAGCCTAGATTGGGTTCATTACCTAGCTGAGCAGCAGGGCGGCGAACAAGCGATTACCTTGCACAGAGGATTACAACGTTACCTTGGTGTGGGTAATGCGACTGGTTTAGGTATGGCGCCATACCTTATTAACCACCCAAGTATTGTCGATCAATGGATGACAACACGTGAGCATGCATTGGCGGACGTGTTGGCTAGTCAGACCGATACGGCGTTGATCGAGCCACTACGTAGATACGTTAAAAAAGCGATTTGTCATTTAGAACAGGTTGTTACCATCAATGAAAACCAGCAAGAGTTGAACAAAACCGCTGTTGATGAGTTAAAACACGCAGAACAGTCACTAGAAGCTTCTGTAAACCATTGCGATACATGGGCGCAGTTAGTTGAACAATCTAAGCACATGAGTATGGAAGCCCAAGAAATCCTTATCTCATGCTTGATGGAATTGTACCCAGAATTAGTGGACGCCCATCAAGAGCATATGAATTGTAGCGAAACACTCTCGCTTCCTAGTGGCAAAAAGATCCAAGACCTTTTGGTTGTGTTAGAAGAAAAGTACCGTTGGGCAATCACCATCGACTTTACGAAAGCAGAAAATAACTACTGGTTCTGGTATCGCTCTCAAGACAAAGAAGAGCCAAGACTAGGTGTTCGAGGCGAGGAACTCGGCGAAGAGCGTGAACTGCCGTTAGATATCGGCCGTCAAGCTTACCGCTTGTACCATGCTTTATTGCCATTCGCGCCAGAGCTTTCATTGGCAGAGTTTCTTGTTAAGCAGCCCCAGCATCGTGCCATTGCGCGCCGTGTATGGACGCTAGGTAACAAGGCGATGGGCGACATTCAAATGAACGTGCTGCACCAAGACTCGCCACCAATGCACTTGCTGCGTTGCAAGCTAGCAATGTTTGGTGCGACTAAGTTTGATCCTCGCTCAGACCGTTGGGTACGAGTGACGTTTTTCCAAGGTGCACCGTTGCTTGATGAAATTCATCAGGACGAATGGGTGTTCCCAATCTTACCAAGTGAAGCGGAGATCGCTGACTCAAATAAAGTTCCTACACATATCAACGCTCAACATGGAGGTAAATCGTTATGATCGTTTCTCACAATGAACTGGTAGCGGCCGTTAATAAAGCCTTTCTGGGTATGCGTCGTACATGTGGTGAAGCCGATGTGATAGCGAACATGGTGGCAGATTTACAAATGGTTGGCTTGGATGGTGTTCGTCATTTTAACAATGCGAGCAACTTTATGGGGCTAGAAGACGATTGCCCTGTAGACATCCAAGTGACAAGCGACAACACAGTTGAAGTGGACCTGCACAAGGCGAGCTTAGCGTGTCATCTTCCTGTGGTGATGGATTACGCCATTGAAAAAATGGTCGGTAAAAAGACGCTGAAAATCGAGCTAAACAACTGCCATAACCGTTGGTTAGCGTACAGTGAGCTTGTAAAACTGGCAGCGAAAGGCATCGCATGTACCGCACGTTGGGATAATGGCTCAAATCCTAAGAGCACCTTGTATGTGCTTAACCGTGGTTGCGTTGCACCAGAACTGTTTTTATCAGATTTGCCTCTGGCATCGGACGATCATATCCACAATATGACCATCGAGCTTTCCGTCCAGGATTTCGATATCGAACGCTTGTCAGATGGCTACCAAACACATGTCACGTCGGAGTCGTTATTTAAGACACAAGAAAACGCGTGGCGTGATGGCATTGAGGTCAACGACGCAGAGTGGGCGACATTAAAAGAAACGGCCACCGCGATTCTGGTTGAAAACAGCCAACGTTCAATTCAAGGTGCAGGTGAGCTCGAGGCTTCTTAGCTTTGTTTTATAGAGCTATAAGTTACAGAAGCTCAGTTTATAGATCTTTGGCTTGTAGAAACTAAACCTATAAAGCCTGAGCTTGTTCAACCTAAAAACCTCATTTACAACAGATAAAACCAAAGAGCTTAACGTATCCTCACCTCGTTAAGCTCTTTTTATTTGTGTCCCACTTTTGTTCTTCTTCTCAATAGATCACATCTTAAACTCTCTGTTTTGACACAAGTTGTTACGCGTATAAAGCTAATTTGGCGATTTAATGAAGTACCTTCACATTCAGGTTCAACAAACGGTTTCATTTACAAGCTAGTATGCGTATCTTGCTAACTACGGTGCCAAAGGGTGCCATTTTTATTCGTACCAATGACTTTAGAATCAGATAAAAAGGAATGAAGCGTGCAAGCTAACTTTATTGATGGAACCACCCTGTACCGTCAGCACTCTTTCGAGTTGCCACTTGATTATCAAGCCAAAGATGGACAACAGATCCAAGTCTTCGCACGTGAGCTGGTTGATCTCGCTAAAGATGAGCAAGAGCTGCCGTGGTTGATCTACTTTCAAGGCGGCCCAGGTTTTCCTTCTCCAAGGGTGAGTGGTCAATCGGGTTGGCTAAAGCGTGCATTACAAAACTACCGTGTTCTGCTTCTAGACCAACGTGGTACTGGCAACAGCACGGTTATCAGCCATGAAACTTTGGCGCATTTGTCTCCAGAACAACAAGTCGAATACTTAACGCATTTCAGAGCGGATAACATCGTTCGTGACGCTGAAGCGATTCGTGAACAGTTTGGTATTAAGCAATGGTCGACGATTGGTCAAAGCTTTGGTGGCTTCTGTACACTGAGCTATTTGTCACTGTTCCCACAGAGCTTGCAGCGTTGTTATGTGACGGGCGGCATTCCTTCTATTGAACGAGAAGCTGACGATGTTTATCGTGCGACTTACAAGCGTGTAGAAGACAAAAACAGAGCTTTCTTTGCTCAGTTCCCACAAGCACAAGCTATGTGTCACGAGATCTCTGATTACCTGCTCAACAACGATGTGAGACTGCCAAACGGTCAGGTGTTCACAGTTGAACAGTTCCAGCTAATAGGTATTAATCTTGGTGGCGGCGAAGCAAACCTTCCAATGTATTTCACACTGGAGAGTGCGTTTGTTGAAGTGAACGGTAACAGACAGCTGAGCTACAGCTTCCTAAATCAAATGCAGCAAGAGCAGGGTTACTTAACTAACCCAATTTACGCAATCTTGCATGAATCGATTTACTGTCAAGGTACAGCGTCTAACTGGTCTGCACATCGTGTTCGTGAGCAGTACCCACACTTCAACTACCAATCGGGCAGTGAGTTCTGGTTTACTGGTGAAATGGTGTACCCATGGATGTTCGACCAACTTGAAACGCTGAAGCCACTGCGTGAAGCCGCGAACATGTTGGCTGAAAAGTCGGACTGGGGCACTTTGTACAACGCAGAGCAGTTGAGCAAGAATACAGTGCCAATGGCGTGTGCCGTTTACGCCGATGACATGTACGTTGAGTTGGATTACAGCCGTGAAACACTGGCGAATATTCCAAACTCGAAAGCGTGGATCACCAATGAATATGAACACAATGGTTTGCGAGTAGACGGCGAAAGAATTGTCGATAAGTTAATGACGATGGTGGAAGCGTTAGAAAATCTGCCAAAGTAATCAAGCTATTTGCACTAGAAACAAGATGCGTTAGAAGCTTTCTACTTTAGAAACTATCTACGTTAGAAATACGATACGCCAGAAACAAGAAAACGCTGCACCCATGCAGCGTTTTTTTATGTCATCGAACTATTCGATTTAAGGAACTAGGAGGGGTAGCCCTTGAAGCCTTTAAGGTTGGATGACGATATCTTGATTTTCAGTGGTCGATAAGCTGGCGCGGTTCTGTTCGATAAGCTGAGCCGCATAAGAGGGAGTTACAGCTTGAATTTCGCCTTTTGAACGAATCGTTAATGCTTCCCACGCATGATCACGGTATTTGCCTGTTTGTGTATATTCAATAAGTACTCTCATGATTCTTCCATCCGATGTGTGGTTAACGTGCTACTAACATTAGCGCCATTATTGTGGTTACACACCTGTTAAAAATGGAACATAAGATTAACCAAATGAGAATACGTGTAACTTGAAAAACAGACCTAACTGCACTTATCTTCTTAACCGCGTTTATCGCAACTAACCGTATTTATCGCAACTAACAGCATTTATCGTAACCAACCTTACTTATCGTAAATAGCGTCCATAAAAAAACGCTGCACAATGGCAGCGTTAAAGTTGAGATAGGTTGAAGATTGCTTAGCTGTTTTCTAAGCCAACAATCTTGCGTGCAGACATCACTGCACTATCCAAATCGGTCAATCTACCAGCACTTGCTGGACCAAGAACTGATGAATACAAAGCCAACTGCTTCTCAAATGATAAATCTAATTGGTTATATAGATTTTGGCGGATTTGAGCGTGTTGCTGAGGCTTTGCGCTCGACAGGCCTTCCAACGTATCGTAGATGAGTGTAGTTGTATCCATAACTGTCCTTAGTACATCTTTAGAAAATTTTGCATATTATGCACTTGGTATCATCTTTGTTCTGCGAGATTGATCGCATTATGTGCAGCTCTGCTTAATTGTGTAATCAGTTAGTTACAATTGTGTTGTACGGCAAAGTGTCGGAACTCGGGTTTGGGCAAAAGAAAAGGAGACACAGTGGTCTCCTTTTGGCTTGTTAGCAAAGATAAAAGTTACGTGCTGTTCGCTGTTTATTGAGCCAATCGGCTACGCACAGCTACAGCGCCTATCGTATGTTAATGTTCTTATCTCGATTTTCGTACATTTCAGGTGTGGTGTGTAATCCACCTGCATAGCCTGCTGCTTCAAGTGTTTCTCTTACCTCTCGAACATGCTCAGCCGTGACCGGTTCATTTCTGTCGCCAAGGTTTAAACGCACAAACGTGATTAACTCAGCTAAGCGTTGATCCGACAGTACATCCTCAAAACTTGCCATTGGCATGAAATTTCTGTCTTTGTCGAGATAGGTGGGTTGCAAGCCGCGCACCGTTACCGCAATGGTATTGAATGGGTCGCTGTGCATGATAATACCGTTGTTCAACAGAGTAGGGGCGATTGGATCGCGACCTTTACCATCGTCACCATGACAGGCCCCACAGGTTTGACGATACGTGGTGTAGATTTCACTGGCATACGCAGCTTCATCAAACCCTTTAGGCTGTAACTGAACGGCATCACTGGCAATGGTGTTGTTGATGTCCCCACTGAGTAGGTAATAGGACATCGACTCAATATCTTCACGCGTCATCAAGCTTAGGCTGTTTTTCACTACATCAGCCATACCCGCAAAAGCGGTGCCTTTGTCTGAATGTCCTGTGTGTAAAAAGTCTGTGAGTGTTGCTTCATCCCAACCATCGATATAGAGCTCATTGGCTGTAATATCAGGCGCGTTCCAACCGTCGATCAAGTTACCTTGGAAAATACGTTCTGGTATCAGTGCTTGGGCAATATTTCGAGGTGTATGGCACTCCGAACAGTGACCAAGTCCTGCGACCCAATATTTGCCTTGTTGCCACTTATCGACATTCTCAATTTCTCCTTTGAGTTCCTCTGGCACTTCATAATCAATAGGGTCGGTATCCATGAATACGATGTTCCAGCCAAGCAAACCTAAGCGAATATTGGATGGAAACATCATGCTGTTGTCATCATTGCGTCGCGGCACGGCGGTGATTGACTGCATGTATTCCCATAAATCCACCATGTCTTGGTCGGTGAGGTATTGATAGGAGGTGTAAGGCATTGCAGGGTACAGGTAACCATTCTTGCCTTTACCTGCGACTAACGCCGCTCGGAAATCATCGAAGTCATAAGTCCCAATACCTTCGGTAGTGTGTGGCGTTATGTTGGTTGAATACACGGTGCCGAAGGGGGTGACAAAGGGTAGGCCGCCAGCAAAGGGTTCGCCACCTTCTGCACTATGACAAGCCACACAGTCACCGGCATAAGCGAGATATTCTCCGCGCTCAACAGATGATGCTTTCAAACTCGCGAGCCGTTGTTGCTCTACGTCACCAGCGTGTCGGATATAAGCCCCAAGCGCGAGTATCTCGTTCTCACTGAGCTGCTCATCAAACGCAGGCATTAGGTTGTTCAAACCGTAATTGATGGTGTGCTGAATCTCTTCAATACTCCCTCCGTGAAGCCAGATATCATCGGAAAGATCAGGTACGCCAATCGCTGGGTTAGCGACAGCACCATCGGCATGACAAGACGAACAGTATTGGACGAACAAGGTTTTTCCGAGCTCGACTTTAATCTCCGGCACATCGGTATGACGTTGGTTGAGGGAGGCTAGATAGTAGGAGACTTTTGCCACCTCGTCTGGGCGCATGATTTCACTCCAACCCGGCATCGCTCCATTTCGCCCTTTGGCAATCGAATGGATCACAGCTTCATCACTGCCGCCGTATAACCATTCTTGGTCGATAAGATTAGGGAAGTGTTTCTGACCTTGTGCATTATCGCGGTGACAAGCGGCACAGTGAGTTTGGAATAGAATCCTACCGCTGTTCACGATCTCTGGGACAGCAGCTAATCCCTCTAACGTGGTTTCGCTGGTTTGTGCAAATTGCTCATTGAGAGTGGTGGATGGTGAACTGAGCTTATCGTCGCTTTGTTCCCAATCGACTAAGCCTTCCCATTCTCCAAGCCCGGGGTAGAGCACCAAATAACCCGCAGACAAAAGAAATGCCACTGCATAACCGATAAATAACAGCTTAGGTGGAGGCGCATCTTTCTCTTCAATACCATCAAAGGTGCCAATGGTGTGGTCGTGATCGGCCTTGTGATTGCTACGCCAGTATTTAACGACAACAGACACCATCAGAACAAAGAATATTAAGGTTAAGAGTACCGCCCATAGATTCCAGAATGTGCTCATTGTGATACCTCCTGTGACGTATCTTTACCCAGGCTTTGTAAATAGCGAATCAGAGCTTCACCTTTGGTTTTGCCTCTTACTTGCAAACGGGCATCACCAATTTCTTGATCGGTATAAGGCACACCTAAGGTACGTAACACTTCCATTTTGGCGCTAATATCATCGCCAGTCAGAGTCTGCTCAAATAGCCACGGGTAAGAGGGCATGATCGAGGTCGGTACGACTTTTCGAGGGTCAATTAAGTGAATAGCATGCCATTGGTCAGAATACTTTCTACCTAAGTTAGTGAGGTCAGGACCAGTACGTTTAGAGCCCCACAAGTTAGGAAACTCATAGATATCGTCTGCTTCTTGGTTCGGGCGACCATTACGCTTCACTTCTGGCTCTAGAGGGCGAACCATTTGTGTGTGACAAACATGGCAGCCTTCACTGATGTATATGTCTCGGCCTGCTAACTCAATCGGTGTGAGAGGCATCGCTAAGCTGCCTTTGGCAATATCATCGCCACGGACAATGCTTGGCACTACCCAGACCAATAAAGAGAAGGAGGCCACGACAACAGTGGTCAAAATTAAAATGACGATTGAATGTGTAAAGTCTTTACTCATCATTTAAGCTCCTTCATTAACAGTGTGTTTAGCATCATTTGTTACGGGCATACGAACCGTTTTGTACAAGTTGAAAGCCATTAAGAACAATCCAAGTACAAACAGCGCGCCACCAAAGAAACGCATGAATAGCCAAGGTGCTTTAAAGTCCATAGCTTCTACAAAACTGTAAATCAGTTCGCCATTTTCATTTTGAGCGAGCCACATATATCCCTCGCCGATGCCTGCGATCCAAAGTGCTATTGCATAGATGGCGACGCCAGCATGAGCAAGCCAAAAGTGCCATTTAATCAGTCGTCGTGACCATAGATCGGTTTGGCCCCATAAGCGAGGAATGAAGTAGTAAAAAACCGCTATCCCTGACATCCCAACCCATCCGAGAGCCGCGGAATGTACGTGTCCGATGATCCATTCGGTGTTGTGTGCCACCATGTTGAACCAGCGAATAGCGAGTAGCGGACCTTCGAATGTTGCCAAGCAGTAGTAAAGAATCGCTGAGAAAAAGAATAAAAGAATGTAGTCGGACTTCAGCTTTTCTTTATTTTGTAGGAGGGTCATTGCGCTATTGAACGCGCCTGCCCAAGAAGGGAGCCACAGGATCAAAGACATAACGATGCCGATGTTCTGAATCCAGATGGGAACAGAAGAATAAACCAAATGGTGCGTTCCGGCCCACGTGTAAAAGCCGACCAAGCCCCAGAAATGGATCACAGACAAACGGTACGAGTAGATAGGTCGATCCGCCGCTTTGGGTATGAAATAGTAGTTCATACCAATCACACCAGCGGTCAGCAAGAAACCGACGGCATTATGTCCCCACCACCATTGAACAATCGCATCTTGAGCGCCTGCAAACACAGAGTAGGACTTCATCGCCAACACAGGCATCGCGAGGTTGTTCACGATGAAAATCATTGCAACGACGATAATGAATGCAGCAAAGAACCAGTTAGCCACAAAGATATGGCTGACCTTTCGTTTAGCAAGGGTGCCAAAGAACAACACCGCGTACAGCACCCAAACCAACACAATCATCAAGTCGATTGGCCATTCAAGCTCCGCATACTCTTTTGAGGTAGTGTGGCCTGCGGGTAAGGAAATGACCGCAAGTAACAGGATGAATTGCCAGCCCCAAAATACCATCCATGAAAGGCTTTTGTTGAACAAGTCACAATGGCCTGTTCGCTGGGCAATGTACAAAGACGTCCCCATCAAGATATTCACGACGAAGCCGTAAATTACTCCAGAGGTATGTAGCGGACGCAGTCGACCAAATTGGAAATACTGAGAATCAAAGTTTAAGACTGGCCAATATAATTGCGCGGCGAGAATCACGCCGATGATCATACCTACAATCGCCCACACTAAGGATGCAATGATGAAGTACTTCACGACCTTAATGCTGTATTGCGTTGTCACTTGTTCCATAACAAGGCTCCTTGCCTAGAGGTTTTGAATCGCTGACTTAATTTGAATCGCTGAGCGAGCCTGCTTCGTTGCCGAGCACAGAATAGAAATAGGAAATGTCACGGATGTCTTGGTCTGAGAGCGTGTCGGCTTGTTGTTGCATGAGAATCGCTAAGCCACTGGTTCTTTCTCGAGTCTGGTAATCTTTCAATGAAGAGATGAGATAACCCACTTTTTGACCGCGAAGGTTCGGGTAGGGATCTTGTGTTGAGATGCCATCAGCGCCATGACAGGTCATACACACTTTAGCTTTTTGTTTACCTAATTCGAATTGTTCTTGATTAACTTCAGCAGAAACAGGAAACATGACCAGCGTCATTACTAGGGTAGAAAGTGTCGCCATGGGGTTAAATTTTTTTATATTCAAACTCATTCTCGATTCCCTTGATTATGAAATGAGTAAGCTTTCTAAGATCAATACACGAGATCAACTGGTGAAGTAGAAACGACTGGAACTCGTTATTAAGTCTCTTAAAGCTGCTTACGTTCGATTAAAGGTTATGCAGCAACCAGCATTCTCGCTACTGACTTACTCATATTTATTGTTAATTTTGTTGTTTCATACGTATTCATAGGGCTTATTGGTTTACTTACGCAGAGTAAAATACGAGTTTTTGTTACTAGACGGTTGAGAAGGAATACGTCAAGCGGGTAGGGAGTGCTGAACGAGAGCGGTGATGGAAGAGACAGAGAAACGGCGAAGTTATTGAAAAACAGCGAGGTGTAGGGGCATTAGGGATAAAGCGATACCAATCAATCTGAGTGGTATCGGTACAAGTTAAATGGTCAATTTATACTAGACTCAAATTAGTGACCTTTTTAAATGGAGTTTAGAATGAGAACTGTATTCTTGTTGATGCTTTGGCTTTGCTCGTTTTCGATTTTTGCAGCCTCAGAGTTAACGGTTTTCGACCACTCCGGGCAAAAGCATGGTTTTAGTAGAGAGCAACTCCTGTCACTTCCTCAAAAAGAAATTACTACCACCTTGCCTTGGGTCGAGGGTCTGACCGTTTATAGTGGTGTGACGTTACAAACGGTGCTTGAAAATATGGATCTACCGATATCATCACAAGTCACTTTCGTAGCATTGAATGACTATAAAATTGCGGTGCCCAAAGAAGATTTTGATACCTATGAACCCATCATTGCGATTAAAAAGAATGGGGAGTTTATGTCTGTGAGAGAGAAAGGCCCGTTTTGGTTGATTTACCCAATCTCTGCGAACCCTGAAACCAATACCCCTGATTTCCATGCCAAGATGATTTGGCAGATTCGTGATATTCACCTGTAGAGGCTAATTATGAAGAAGCTGTTGTCTATGGCCGCAATCAAAGTCGTTGTTTTGTCTTTGGCCGTGGTTGTTCTATCCGTCAATATCTACAGTGTCACTCGAATTAATGACATCAACAAGAGCTTTTCTAACCGCCAAAATGAGGCCACTTGGTTTGTTTTTCAACTCGTCAAAGAGTATGCAAACTTCTTGATGGTTAGCCACGCAAAGACGATCGATTATGATGAACTTTGGTTGGCATATGACATTACTTGGAGTCGTTTTGATATTCTGATCAACAGCACTGAATCGTCCAATTTTATTCGCTCAGCAAACTTTAAACCGTACTTTACCGCAGAGTTTGAAAAGTTTAAGTCGTTAGAATCCTCAATTAAGTTGGTGAATCAAGGCGCTTTGCCTAAGGAATCACTGCAGAAGAAAATTGATATTTGTTACAACACGCTGGTCGAATTTATTAACGAAAAGTTTCGACTTCAAAGCCCGGTTATTGAAGAAAACACCACAATGGTCGACAAGTTGGTGATGATGCATCAGATAAGCAGCGTATTTCTGGTGTTGCTACTGCTTGTGACAGGAGCGATTTTTTACGTCGACTTTGCAATCAAACGAAAACTTCATTCTACCGACTTCATTACTGGCTTTCGCAATCGAGTCTCGCTCATGCAGTTTGTTAAGAACAGCTATCCAACAAACGGTAATTTCGACCTTTACTTTGTAAGAATCAGAAACCTTAGTGAGATAAACCAAAAGTATGGACTTGAATATGGAGACTTGGTGGTGAGTTCAGCTGCTAAGTCCCTGACGGCAAAGGTACCGGAAAGTACTATCTCGTTTCGTAGTAGTGGCAGTCAGTTTCTATTCTTCATTCCTGAGCAATTGTACACAAGTGATGAGATACAGGAAAAATTCAATGACGTGCTTAAGGATTATATCTCTGCGGGGAATTTAGAATTGATGATTGACGCTGTAGTCAGGCATAAGAAGAACATCAGCTCTAAAGATATGATGGAGCTACTAACGACGATGCAGAGTTAATCCCCGCATCAGCGATAAGTTAGATCATTAGGTTTTGTTGACTGTACGCTCACCATTCTCCCGCTTCACTATCATGGCTTTTGCCATTCTTTATTTGCCTCCTCATTCAATGTGCAGCCAATAGAGAGCTCCTGCTCTGATGAAGATAGTTCTACTACTAGTTATAGCTATAGTGGCTTTCCGCGCTTGAATAGGAAGAGAGGCTTTGAGGTTTAGGTTTAGGTTTAAGGTTACTGCTTTTGAGTGAGTGCAACGATTCGCTCGTTAGATCTCGAACTGCTAACAGACTGCGGGTTTAAAATTGCTTGCGGGTTATGGTTTCGAACAAACTCGATGAATTCCAGATAAGTGAGTGGCTGACTGAAGAAGTAGCCTTGTATTAGGTTACAGTTGGCTTTTCTGAGGTAATGATACTGTTCTATCGACTCAACACCTTCTCCGACGACTAGCGTGTCACAAGAGTGGCCTAAGTTAACCATAGATTCGACCATCTTGCGGTCGGCCTTGTCGTCTACCATGTTATCGATAAAGCTCTTATCAATTTTGAGCTCATCCACAGGGTAGTGGAGAAGTTGGTTAAACGCTGTGTAGCCCGTACCAAAATCGTCAAGGGAGACCTTTAAACCTAAGCTTCTGAGGCTCTCGATAGTCTGCACCGTAAGCTTGGTACTTTTCACGTAACTGGTCTCGGTAATCTCTATAATAATGTTGCCAGGTGGCACTTGATAACGTTCGAGTACTTTACGGATGTTGTCGGCAAAATTACGGTTGTAGAGCTCCATCGCCGAGATATTAATTGACAGAGTGCCCTTGTATTTATGAAGTTCTGAAAGCTCTTTATAGCTTTTGATCGCGGTGCCAATGACCCACATGTCGAGCCTGGCAATAAGGTTACTCTTTTCTGCAACTGGGATAAATTCTTCTGGTCCCGCATCGATATCGAATAAGGCTGGGCAACGAATCAGGCACTCCGCGCCATCTATCTGAAGTGTCTTGGCGTTAAAAATAGGCATAAAGCGAAGTTCAAAGTTGTCACTTTCGCAGCACTCTAAGAGTCTTTTCTCTACAACGTCATGGCGTTCCAAGGTATGTAACAACTCTTCGCCATAAACAATACGACTTTCGCCATCACTATGAGACTTCGCATTAGCTAACATTTCATCGATGCATCGGTGCCAAATCTCATCGAACTTTGGCGTGTCGAGCGGTAAAACACCTGTTGCGAGTGATAATCGAAACCCATAGTAGTCAAGGAAGGTGGTGCCGGTCAGCGTATTGTTGATGTTCTCAATTTCTTCGTTTATCACTTGGTTCTTACCCATCTCCAAGATCGCGATAAACTGATTCCCTCCCAGTCTGGCTAAAGAGTAATCACTGCAACTAAAGCCCAAAGAGGCTTGTTGGTTTTGTAGTGTCTCTTTCAGTGCTTTAGCTAAGCTTATCAGTACATTATCACCAACTTTTGCCCCGTAGAGATCGTTAATTTTACGAAAATCGATGATGTCCCAACAAACCACATAGCAGTGTGGGCTCATCGAGCTTTTTAGTCGTACATCAAGGTGTCTGATGAAAGAGCGTCGGTTAGCTAGCTTGGTGAGTTGGTCGAATTCGGCTTCGAACTTCAACTCTGTTAATGAGTCTATGTACGCGTTCTTTAAACCATCAATTTCACTTTGCCCTGATGAGCGTTTGAAGTATCTAAGTTTGAGCCCGCCGATCGATATCTCTTGAAGTAAGTCTTTAAGCGGTCGCACGAGTTGGTAACGTACCACTAAATGTACGATCAACATGATCGTAAAGAGAGTACCAAAGCCACCTAACAAGGTTTGTTTAGCGATGATGGCTTTCTCATGGTTGAACTTTTGTTCTCGAATATTTACTTGCGCGATGAGATGTCGGCTGGTCATCTGCACATTGATATTATCTTGGGTTTGCTCAATTGATTTGATAACGAGTTGGGTATTTTCAATGTTGGCAGCGTCTGAGGATGGCTCGATTAAGAACTGAATATTGTCATCGTCATTGTATTTGATTAGCAGGCTAGAGAGTTGCATCAGAGGCCCGTCAGCAATCAAGATGTAGCGATTTAAACTGTTACTTGCACGTTTGTCTTGAGGAAGGAGGTAAGGGTCAATTGCTGCAACATACGAGTATCTGAGCTCTCCACTGATCGAGATATAAGAGAAGCCTTCGTAGGAGAGTTCATTTTTGCTTATTAACGAGGTGTATATATCGAAGACTCTTTCGTAAATCTTGTCAGGGATCTTTAGCCCCTCGAAAGGATCGGCTCTGAGAGTCGAAAGCGTTAATTTGAACTTAGGGTCCACGATATAAACATTGCGTTGCCCAAATTGATTGACGTGATTCTGGCTTAAGACTCGGAGTACTCGTTTTTCCAATAGCGATAGAGTCGTGTAGTCGCCAGGATTTTGAATGTAGCGGAGGAACTGCAACGAAGAACCGATATCTTTAACTAGTAAGGACAAGCCGAGCTGCTCGTATTCCGCCGCGACTAAAGCGGTGTTCACATCAGATTGCACCTTGTCCAAATACATGTGCTTAGCATGATTTGATGCGAAGTTGTACATCACGATTCCTGCTATCAGGAGCACAAATGTCAGCGTTGGTAAAAGTACAAAATAGAGCTTCTTCAATACTGGCATGAGTTATCTCAAACTGTCGACAATACGATTGCGAATTTGAATGCTACTCGGTTCTAACGGCTGATAAAGGTAGCTGCGATCTAATACTTCTTTATTCGGGAAAAGCTCGGGATCGTTTTGATACTCCTGAGAAGTGAGTGCTTTTGCTTTTGAACTTGGCGTTGCAAACCATGAATCCATTGCGTTTTGAGCGGCGATTTCGGGTTGCGATAAGAAGGAGAGAATCGTGGTTGCCTGTGGAGATCGCTCTCCGTTGTTAATTGCAGCCATACACTCTAACCATAAGGTTGTTCCTTCTAGAGGTACTGTGTAGGCCCAAGATGCCTCAGGTTCGGCATCATTAAGCACATAGCTGTCACCTGAGTATCCGTAGGCGAGGTCGATGTTGGCTAAGTGTTCGGGATGACGAATATAATCGACAACGTATTCATTACTTTCAAGGTGAGGCTTCTGTGCTTGTAGCGTTTTGTAAGCGACTCGAAGTTCTTGTTCGTTGTTGGTAAACGGCTCAAATTGATTCATCAGAAGCGCAGCACTCACCAAATCCGTAGGCTCATAATACATGCTGATTCGGCCGCTGGTTTTGGTTTCAGGGTCTAGAAGAGCGCCCCAAGACTTGGGAGTCTCAACTTTTCCGCTTCGGTATAAGATGCCGGATGTCCCCCAAGCGTAGGGGATTCCATATTCGCCACACCCATCCACCCATCTTGAGTCAAAGTTGCTTGAAAGGGATTGCTGCAAGTCGCTCAGGTTGTGGAATAAGTTCTGTTTAGCCAGCGCTTTCAGTTTAATACTTTCAATGACAACCAATTCAAACGCACCTCGTCGTTCACTCAATAGCACTTCATCACGAATGGACTCGTCAGAAAAATATTGCTGCTTTAGTGAGATGCCGTAGGTATCACTCAACTGGGTAACGACGCTGTCAGATAAAAATTCATCCCAATTGTAGAGATAAATATCATGCTGCTGGCCAAATACAGGGCTAGCCAAAAAGGATGTTGACGCAAGTATTGATACGCAAAACGCTTTCACTGACGGATTCCCTTTCGTACGTGATAACTAAATCGTAGCCCAAAATTTGCGACATGATTCAAATTTAGGCACTTAATTTAACTTCAACTTCAACTTCAACTTCATGCATTTCATGCAAATAGCAACTTGCTACTCCTACTTGATACCGAACCTTTATCGTGTGAGGCAAGGATGACTCCGTCGTATCGTATTCAACACAAGTACGTATTCCAGTTTATTGTCCGTGAATGGATTATTTAAATTAATATTCATCATAATATCCATTCTTACAAGTTATTATGCAAATATTAAGCATTAAATAATGATGCGGTGATTACCTTTTTCGGGTTTTCGCTCGTATTAATCGTCGTTATTCCTTTGTTTTTCCATCGCGATTTACTCTTATGTTCAATGTTCTTTTATCCCTAAAAACACTTCTATAACGTTTTGTTTATCATTTGTTTCGTTTCTCAATAAGTATCGATAAAGTTGTTGCTAAAGACTTGTAGCACAAGGTGATTGTGCTTATTGTGGGCAGCAATATCTAGGTTATGTCCCAACGAGCCATGATTGCCGGTTTGGGAAATGTTGTGCATTTAGGAGCCATTGTGGATTTAGAGATATATCAAGTAGATTCGTTTACAACTCAAGCGTTTAAAGGGAACCCTGCCGGGGTCTGTATCTCCAAAGAGCCGTTGGATGAGTCATTAATGTTTTCAATCGCTGAAGAGATGGCGGTATCTGAAACGGCTTTTCTCGCGCTTAACACTATGACGCTTAAATGGTTCACTCCCGAAGTCGAAGTGAAGCTGTGTGGACATGGCACACTGGCAACGGTTCATGTGATGAAAGAACAAGGACTGCTTGAGACAGGTGATAAGGTCGTGTTTAACACCTTATCTGGGGAATTATCTGCCGCCGTTTGTGAATCGTCTATCGAGCTTGATTTTCCTAGTACACAGCTATCATTGCGTTCTGAACCCAACCTCACGCTGCTTGAACACCTAGGTTTAGATCCGCATCAAGTAGTTTCATTCAGAGAATTTGACTCTAAGCAGTTAATCGAAGTTTCCAACGAACAAGTGTTATTGGAGCTTTCACCAAACTTTGATGCGTTAAAAGGTATTCAAGGGCGAGGTGTAGTGGTGACAGCGTTGGCAGCAAATACGGAACTTGATTTTGTTTCTCGCTACTTTGCACCTTGGGTTGGGGTTAATGAAGATCCTGTGACTGGCTCGGCACATTGCGCATTGACGCAACACTGGGCAGAAAAGCTCAACAAAAGCAGTTTCAGTGCTTATCAGGCGTCTCGTCGTGGTGGCTATATGTCGACTGAATTATTGGCTAATGGGCGAATAAAGTTAATCGGCTCTGCGACCACTGTGATTAGTGGTGTGTTGAAGCTTTAGATTTTTATAGAAGCTTTAGAGCGCTGTTTGCTCTGTTTTGTTGTAACCGCCTAGTATGTTTTATTCGATTATTCACCGTGAAAGAAGCGGCTAGGGCGGAATGTTATTATTGAAGGAATCACCGTGTCTGCCTTTTATCTTTCCCAAGTATTAGTCGCGATAGTCATTTGTTTTGATCTTCTGTCATTCCAATTCAAGGAAAGGAAGAAAATCGTCACTTGTCTGTTCTTTGCTGGCGTTCTTATTTCGAGTCACTTTATCCTTCTTGAACAATGGACAGCGGCGAGCTTAATGACGATTGCCACGATTCGCTATTTGACGAGCGTATTTTCTACCTCGTCTAAGTTTAAATATTTGTTTTCTTCGATGTCGGTGGTCGCAACCGCAGTGACTTACTCAGGGCTGACCAGCATATTGAGTTGCTTTGCCTCCGTATTTCAGACCTTTGCTGCCTTCAATAAAGATGACCGTCGATTAAGAGAATTGATGATCATCGGAACCAGCTTTTGGTTGGTTCACAATTATTTAGTTGGTTCGCCAACAGCGGTTGTTATGGAGGCGCTGTTTATCTGCAGTAACTTGGTGGGCTATTACCGTTTTTACTTCAGAAAGAGTGCCACTGCTTAGGTTTACAACTGAAGCTAAGGCCCAAATTATTAATCAATTCAATACTAGCTAGGAGAGCTTGATGCCAAACATTTACAATGATGTTCCTTCATCAATACCCAATGAAATATTCAATGACCTGATTGCCAACGACAGTGTTCGAATTGAAAGAATATTGTCGCATGGACACAGCTCCCCGGAAGAGGGTTGGTATGATCAAGATGAGAATGAATGGGTGATGGTGATAGAAGGTCAAGGCGTCATCGAGTTTGAAGATGGACGCGTTGTTACCTTGTCTAAAGGGGATTACACCAATATTGCTGCGAGAGAAAAGCACAAGGTTATTGGCACAGATAAAGATACGGTGACGATCTGGCTCGCTGTGTTTTATCGTTGATATCTTGCTCTAAAGCTGAGGCTGTTAGGTTATAAAGCTTGCTGATTCAGCTGTTTATTTGCACCTCAGAAAGGACTTAAGACAAAAAGGAGTATGTTGTGGTTAGAATTCGAAACTATCAAGCGAGTGATGACAAAGCACTGTGGGAGATCTTCTTTCATACCGTACGTAACGTGAATGTTCGAGATTATTCTCAACAGCAAGTCGAAGCTTGGGCACCCAGTAGCTTTGACTTTGCGTTATGGCAAAAGCGTATGAATGGGTTACAACCCTTTGTGGCTGAGCTCGATGGCTGCGTTGTTGGCTATACTGACCTGCAACCTAACGGCTTGATTGATCACTTTTTCTGTCACCACGAATATCAAGGGAAGGGTGTCGGGAAAGCGTTGATGGAACATGTTTTCACTGTGGGTCGAGTTCGTGGCGTATCGAGATATTTCTCTGAAGTAAGTATTACCGCAAGGCCTTTTTATGAGCACCTTGGCTTTAAGGTAGTAAATGAACAGGAAGTCGAAATGCGTGGCGTAAAGCTGACCAATTACGTGATGGAAAAGATAGTTGAAGATGGACAAGGCAGCTGAAAAGGCGGACTCGTGTTCTTAGGGATACAGAAACCGAGTTTGAAATATTAATGAACCTTATTAAGGATAACTTTTTCTGATCTATTGATATTGTCGATGAGTTCAAATTGTGTGCAAGATAATTTGTCTAATCTAAACATTGAATGAATACAAGGAGTGTTGTTCATGAGTCATGTGAGTAGATCTAAACTATATACATTGGTGTCGATGTTGTCCTTCGCTGTTGGCGTTCTTGCCTTAGATGCTGGGGTGTCGGGGTTATTTCCTCTCTTTGTTGTCGTCATCTCATTTTTTTCATTCGTCATTAACTCGTTTCTTTGTTTGTTCGGAGGTAAACGCGAAGATGGCTTTGATGCCTATCAAAAAGCAAATCAGACTCGGTCTGAAGCACTGGTCAAAGGCTTAGAAGACTCGAGCAAATAAACCTATGCCTTCAGGCGAACGGTAATCTCATTTTTGATACAGTTTTCACCTGTTTTTGGTTCTCTTCTTCAAGAAAAATCATCACTTTAGAGATAATATCCACTTCAACTAATTTCAGTGAAGGAAGAAAAGTGGGTATTGAAGCTTTAGCGTTTGTGATGGACGCATTAATCACCGCATGTTGTATGTATATCGCCTCTAAAATGTCATTCGTGGTCGCAGATTTTAAATCCCTTCTTACTATTGCTGTAATTGTTGCTCTGGTGTCATTGATTCCGACAGTGGGCTGGGTGTTAGGGTTGATTCTGTTTGTGTTCTTACTCGGGAAAGCGACGCACTCTAGTATTGGTGACTGCATCTGGGTAGTGGTCTTCACGAAGGTGGTATCGATGGCGGCCTTTCTGATATTCGGGCGCTTGTTTATGTAATCCGGGTTCTTGCTTATATCAAGGCAGGCTTGGCTAGTTTGATACCGATCTTAACTTGGTATTTAAACGTCAAAAGGGTGTGAACCTGTCACACCCTCTAAGAACCTTTGATTTGTGTTCATCTTTATTATTTAGGCAGTAATACAGCATCAATCACATGGATAACACCATTGCTTGCTTCAACATCTGCCATCACGACCTGCGCTTTGTTGATCATCACGTTGCCGTGATCAATTCCTACCATTACCGCTTCGCCTTGCACTGTTACGGCACTATCAAGTTTCATCACTTCAGACGCCATTATTTTCCCTGGCACCACATGATAGGTCAGTACTGCAATCAGCTTGTCTTTGTTTTCTGGCTTCAACAGCATATCAACCGTTCCTTCTGGTAGCGAAGCGAACGCTTCATCCGTTGGCGCAAACACTGTGAAGGGACCGTCACCTTTCAATGTTTCAACTAAGCCTGCCGCTTTTACCGCTGCTACCAAGGTGTTGAAAGAGCCGTTTTCAGCCGCCACGTCAACGATATCTTTCTTCATTCCGTGGTGGTCAGCGTGAGCAAAAGCCGTAAAAAGAAGCGTCGCAACTAGCACTGACATGGTTTTGATTAATTTATTAAACATATTGTCTTCCTTTGAGTTTTGTCCGTTATTTTCGAGAGGTATTACGAAAGCACAATCGTGATAGATCAATTTGTTGTGTCTTTGAGTGAATGGTTAGCGATATCGACAGCGTCAAGCGAATAAACTTATATTGTTAAATGCTTGTTACAATTCCATTTTGATGCTTATAGTTATTTGATGCTTATAGTTATTTGGTGATTATTCAAGTAATGGATGTGAATATGAGGTTTGTTTTACCAGTAGTCTTTTCTGCATTGGCTTCAATGCCTGCATACAGTGGCCTTGCTCCAAGTGAAGGCTTCAGCGGTAACTTCAGTGTATTGGCCGGTTTCTACTCTGACAGTAGTAATTTGAGTACTGAACAAGATTCGAATCAAGCCACCAACACCCAGGAAGGGGAGAGTGAAAACCAAGGGCTACTCGGCTTTTTGGGTACTGTTCAATATACTTTTGGCGAATCGCTGACTCACCAAGTGTATGCGGGTACAACACGAGAGGATATTGCAACAGGTACCATTGCGTTTGAGATCGGTTATCGATATCAACTTTCTGGTGGCACCATATTGGATTTTTCTGTTCTTCCTACGCTTGTCTCGGGTAAGGCTTGGTCTGATCCTTACGCGGTTGGTGTTAATCGAAACGAAACCGATTTAAAAGGTAATGTTGGGCGATTGCAAATGACCAACATAGGCGGCACTGGCTTTCGAACGGATTTCGCGATTGGTGAGTCCGACGTTGATGATGAGCTGTCTGGGACTTCATTGGGGCTATCTGCTGAAGAGATAGCACTGCTTAATAGGGAACGAACCTATGTGTATGCCAAAGCAGGATACCCTTTCATCTTAGCTAACCAAGCGGGTGTGTTCGTTCCATCCATGGTGTATTTCCACTCTGATGCGGAAGGCGGAGCGTTTAGCTTTGATAGTTACGGTATTGAATTAAACTACGCCAAGAAGATTGGCCGCCACGGTTTTGTTGTCACGTTGGATGCACATGATCGTCAGTACGATGAAGCGAACCCAATCTATGGAAAAGCGCGTGAAGAGAACGAATACGGTGCTTTTTTAGCGTATGAGTTTGGTGGTTTGATGGGCTATAAAGATTGGGCATTCATTACTTTATTGGGCTTAAGAAGCATAGATTCTAATACCGATTTCTATAACTCCGAGCAAGTATTAGCGAGTGTGGGTGTGGATTATAAATTCTGATATTCACACTATGTTAAAAATACTCATCAAAGCAGAAGTTAAAGTTCAGTCTTTCTATTTATTTAATTATTTCGGGCACTTACATCTTTAAAGGTTGTAGGTGCCCGTTGCTATCCGTAATATGAAAATTAGCTTATGGACAAAAATAATATGATAAGGAAGCGCTTTGGAAATACAAATTAGACATCTTGAACCCACCGATAACCAAGATATTTTTGATATTTATCGACACTCGTCAGTTTCAGAAAATACCTCACAAAAGCCTTATCTTAGTTCTGATCAAGTGGAGCGACTGTTTGGCCATTCAGACCATTTCACTCTGGTTGCGGAAGTATCCGGTAAAGTAGTGGGCCACATTACTTTATTCATGACCACCAAGGTGAGAGACAGACATTGCGCTGGTCTTGGTATTGCTATTCACCCGGATATGCATGGTAAAGGGGTCGGTAAGGCTTTAATGCTAGAAGCGATCAATCAAGCCGATAATTGGCTAAACCTCGTGCGTCTTGAGTTAGAGGTTCATGCAGATAACCACTCCGCGATTGCTTTATATGAACGAGTGGGTTTTCAGTTAGAAGGCGCGAAAAGGCTGAGTACATTCAAAGCGGGTAAGTATATCGATATGTTACTGATGTCGAGAATTCGACCAGATTATCGTTGATATCGAGCTAAACGGGTTCCTGCTATACAAATCGGTTTTTACTATGTTACTAAGTAATTGATTAGTGAAATTCACACTGAACTCTGTATAGTAGCAACCGTTTGCTTCGTATAACCCCAATGATATGGTTTGGGGGTCTCTACCAGCTCCCGCAAAGTGCTGATTACGAAGGGTTTAGATCACAATTGTGTTCTTACTCTTTGTAATGGCGTTCAAGAAAACCTCCTGTCTATTATTCAGAGTAAGTGCACACCTAAAATCCATAGTAGGTGAAATATGAACGCATTTATTCAAGGGCTCCCAAAAGTAGAGTTGCATTTACACATTGAAGGTTCGCTCGAACCTGA
The DNA here is from genome assembly GCF_041474095.1 of Vibrio sp. 10N.222.54.A3. Lineage (NCBI taxonomy): Bacteria > Pseudomonadati > Pseudomonadota > Gammaproteobacteria > Vibrionales > Vibrionaceae > Vibrio > Vibrio sp. 10N.222.54.A3. The sequence goes on along the minus strand of NZ_JBFRTN010000009.1, from coordinate 51,702 downwards.
GTTACTTTTCCAACTTGCTCAACGCAACGGCATTGATCTGCCTTATTCGTCCCCAGAGCAGCTAAGACGCGCATACGAATTTGATGATTTACAGTCATTTCTGGATATCTATTATCAAGGTGCTGATGCACTGCGCACAGAACAGGATTTCTACGACTTAACATGGGCTTATCTAGAACGCTGTAAAGCCGACAATGTTATCCATACTGAAATTTTCTTTGACCCTCAGACACATACCGATCGTGGCATTGCATTCGACACCGCTATTAACGGCATTCATCGTGCGCTTGAACAGGGTCATAAAGAGTTGGGCATCACATCTCAAATCATCGCATGTTTTCTGCGCCATTTATCTGAAGAGAGCGCCATTCAAACGTTCGCCGATGTGTTGCAGCATCAAGACAAGATCGTCGGGGTTGGGCTTGATTCTTCCGAATTAGGACACCCACCAGAGAAGTTCAAGCGTGTATTCCAACAAGCAAAACAAGCAGGTTTCTTAACGGTGGCGCATGCAGGAGAAGAAGGGCCTGCTCAAAATATTGTCGATGCGATTGAAATGCTCAGCGTGAGCCGAGTGGATCATGGTGTCCAGTGCATGACAGACGAAGCTCTAATCGAAGAGCTGATTGAAACCAAAATGCCACTGACGGTGTGCCCACTGTCGAATATTAAATTGCGTGTATTCGATGTGATGGAAGACCACAACATTGTCGAACTGCTCAGAAAGGGTGTGGCTGTAACGATTAACTCGGATGACCCTGCTTATTTTGGTGGTTACATGTCGGATAACTTTAATGCGGTGAGCAAAGCTCATGAGATGACGCATCAGGAGTTAGCGCTGTTTAGTTTGAATGCGATAGACGCGAGCTTTATTGAAGCGCCATTGAAGCAGCAATATCGAGAGCTTGTTCAAGGTTACTTAGCTAAAGCTGATTTTGACCAGAATTTCTAGCCGCTGTGCCCATTTACTAGCAGCTGAGTATAAAGCGCTAGGATGGCCAACTAAAGTGGATGGTAAAGTGTTATCGACTGAGTCTGCTTAATCTCTATAAGCCTAAATCATCTAGATGAAGACAAAAAAGAAGCTGGCAGTTTGCCAGCTTCTTTCATTTTTAAATTAAGCTCATTGAGCTACTTGTTCACGTAGTCTTTGAATTTCTGCTTGGTTTCAGCATCCGCTTTTTCGTACCAGAAATAGAGCATCTCTTCAGCTGTATTTGCTGCATTTCCGTCAATCTTTGCTGGAAGCGTTACCGGTTGTGCGACAGCAGCTGCTACGCCCGCGCTAGCACCTACTTTAAGTGCAGCGATGCCGCCTTTCTGGTTGTACTCCTTCGCTTCTTGTGGGTACTTACGACCAATCTGCATGCCATCTTTGATAAGTTTGTCTTGCTTAACACTGATTGCATTTTGGTTTTTATCAACCAGTTTCCAATCTAAGTTTTGAAGGCCTTTTTTCGCTTCGTTGGTGTTACGGAACTTAGGCATGTCAAACGTCAATGCTGTGTCTGTAGCATCAAAAGTAGCAATAATGGTATCGCTATCGACAAACTCTCGGTCGTTACCTTGGCTGAAAGCCAGTTGATATTTGAAAACGATTTGGTTTACGCCATCTGGAACGGTGATCGTTTTGCTCGAAGAGAAGAAACCACCGTCAAGATCGGGTTTAGCTTCATTTACAGCTAAGACTTCGACTAAAGCATCTGCGCTAGAAGGAACTTCAATTGTTACGTCAGCTAACACTTGTGGTGCTGCGATAATTGTCGAAAGCAGCGCAATGGATTGTAATGTTTTCATAGTCATACAGTTATTTAGGTGAGTAGTTCTACACTCGCATGCATAAAGAAGTATTTCAAGTTGCCTTGTCTCGATTTGGAAAAATTCACCGAAACTTAACCAAAGCCTAGTTTTTGAACGTGTCGACTGTATGGTTTCTGTGCGAGTGAGGGCGTGATCTTGAACTTTCCTCTGTCACGTCATCATCGACGTCCAGTGAGGCTTGAGGAGAAGGTAAAGAGATATAAATAGGAATAATTGCCGCCACCCAAATGGTATAGATGGTAATGACTCGGTTGAAGGCGACAAACCAGGTTTCGCTGCCGCTACCAGATAAGTAGTAACCCAATAAGGTAAGTAAGGTGCAGCCAATAGCCCACATCACGGCTGATAGTGGATCTTTCGTTGTGGCTGCGAGCAAGATTATCGTTATGTAGGGCACGGCCATGGCAATGCCCAAAGGAACATGACAGTCGACCACAAAAATGATTGTGGCACCGAGTGCTAAGAATAAATGTGGGCCAGTGCTAGGTAAATTTACATTCCATATCATATGACACCTTCTTTTACCCCGTTTTTCGTTGCTGATGGAGTTTGTGTATTAATCGTGTTGCTTGATGGCTGTTGACTATCAAGCGATTGATGAGTTGCTGAAGTAATTCAGCCTCGGGCATGATGTGCTTCTCCGTTACCTTCTCAGCTTCGGTTGCGAGCTCGAATACTTCACTCATTTCATACCTTGATGCAATCGCTTTAACCGCCTTTAATGTTCTGGATAGATCATCTTGCTTGGCATCCGAAAATAGCTCTATCAACTCATCGATTTCGTTTTCTAGCTCATCAACGAGAGAAGTTAAGCATTTGAGTTTCTCGTCTGTTTTAAGCTCATCGTTAGTTAAAAATTGGCTACGCGACAGTTCTTCCTCTGTGAGTGGCAATTTGTTCTTAGGGTGACGCGTTAACATCGTGATGTTACTTTTTTCCTTGTTTGGAAGATTGTGTGTGTTAACGGAGTGATGGCGGTTGACCTCAAACTGTTGGTGAAACTCGTTGATGGCGTTTTGTAAGCTGTTTTTCTGTAACGGTTTGGTGAGTACAAAGTCTGCGCCTGATTCGATGAATTCATCGTGGGCCTCTTTGAATACATCGGCGGTACATGCAAAAACAACCGTAGTCAGCTTGAGTTCGCCACGGATTTTTTGAATCGCTTCAATACCGTTCATGTTGGGCATATGGTTGTCCATTATGATCAGGTCATATTGGTTTGACGCCAACTTATCTAAGGCCTGTAAACCGTCGTAGGCATTCTCAACCGTTAAGTTTATCGACTCACAGAACTTCCTAATCACCATTGCGTTGATCTTGTTATCTTCGACTAACAATACTGAGAAGTCATCGAGAGTCTCATTGGTTTTGGTTGGCGTTTGGTCGATGACTTGTTCTTCAAGCTCATGCATTTCTAACGGCAAAGAGATCTTAAATTGAGTGCCCAAACCAAGCTGGCTGGAAACCTTAATTGTTCCGCCCATCAGTTCGACTAACTGCTGAACAATGGAAAGCCCTAACCCTGTGCCACCAAACTTACGGGTTGTTGAAAGCTCGGCTTGTTCAAAGGCGGTAAATATATGGTCGATTTTGTCTTCTGCAATGCCAATACCTGTGTCAGTCACTAATATATTCACGCTTGGTGGGGTAGTCGGTGCAATCAAGAATTCCACTTCAACCTTTCCTGACTCAGTAAACTTGACTGCGTTGCCTGCTAAATTAAATAAGATCTGACGTGTACGTGCAGAGTCACCAATCAACTGAATATTGGTAGGAATGTTATCTTTAATGATAAAAGCGAGGCCTTTGTCTTCTGCAAGAGGTGTCAATGTTTTATCAAGGTGTGTCACGACGTCGGTGACAGAGAACGGGCTGTATTCCAACTCCATCTTGCCTTGCTCCACCTTAGAAAAATCAAGAATGTCATTCAATATGGTGACGAGATGCTGACCAGAGTCAATGATGATTTGGGCGTGTTTACGAGTATTCTCGCTGTGTGAATCCTCCTTGATTATCTGAGCGATGCCTAATACGCCATTCATTGGGGTGCGTAACTCGTGGCTCATGGTAGCGAGAAAGAGAGATTTTGCTTCGCTGGCTTTTTCTGCTTTGTCTGCGGCTTCTTGATAGGAGAGGTTGTTTCTTTTGAGTTCGAAGACTCGAAAAATAAACATGGTGAATGAGAACGCTAAAGTCAGCAACGCCAAAACGATAATAAGCTTAACGATGATACTTTTAAGTTGGTCTTGCAGATCGGTAAACTCATGCTCAATATGTTCAATATACTCCATGCTGTGTGCTGAAAGTACTTGAGATAACAGCTGACTTTGTTGTTGGTTGAGTTCGGTAAACGTTTTATAAAGGTTCGCCAGCTCGGAGTTAACACCTGAATGGTTAATTTCGATTCCCCCAACCAACACACTCGCAAGAAGCGCGCTTTGAATGTCGATATTTGCGTTGTTTATCTCAGCATCAGTTGAGTTGCTCTCTGTGAGTTGTAGAGTCAAAGATTGCAAAATAAACTGACGAGCCACACTAAGTCCTACTAGGTTGTCTAGCGTATCTAAGTTCGACATTGAAGCATCGTAAAAGCGATCCAATAATTGCGCTGTCGGTAAGTGTTTAAAGAACGTAGAGTGAATATTCTCGCTTTGATAACTTTCTCTGAGTAGTTGCAACTCTCTTTCTAAAGCAACCAAATCTGCAGACATTTGATAAGGGTTGGAAATACCCGCAAGCGCTGCATTGGTGATATGATCACGCATTTCTAATACTTCATGGCCTAACTGCCGAATAGGCACTCCATATTCGGTGACCTTTTCATGCTCGGAGTAGGTCAGCATAATAAAGCTAATTAAGCCGATGAAAAGCGATACAAACAGTAGAAATATGAGTCTGATCTTATTCATTTTCAAACTCCACTAACATTTGAGGACGGTTACCGGTTAGGGATTCGAGGAAGACTTTAATATCGTTTATGGTCTGTTTTTCAAACGTTTTACCGAGTTGGCTTTCACCCATTATTTTGATCGCTTCTTCGAGTGTGGCTGTTTGCCCGTCATGAAAATAGGGTGCAGTGATCGCCACGTTTCTTAAGCTCGCAACACGAAATAAATCCTTATCTTGTGGTTTAGCGGTAAACATAAAACGACCTTGGTCTTCACTTCGCTCGGCTCCTGTTTTCGATAACCCAAAGTAACCAAATCGCATCACCATGCCTCCACCAATGTTGGTACCTTGGTGGCAACGAATACAGCCTTCTTCTTGAAAAGTTTCCCAACCTCGTTTGGCGGTTTCAGACAGTGCTGCGTTGTCACCTTGTAAATACAGGTCGAAAGGGGCATTGGGTGTGGTCAAACCCTGCATAAATTCAATAAGAGCAGCCTTAATTGAAGCTTCGTCAATGGGCGTTGATTGTTCTTGGAATAAGTCGATGTAAGTTTTCGATTGAGACACATAATCCGTAATATGTTGCCAGTTTGAATCCATTTCATCGACGTTGTGCACTGGGCCATCAATTTGATCGCCGAGATTATTCACCCGACCATCCCAGAAGAACCGATAGTTAAAGACTGCGTTAAAAACGGTGAGTGAATTTCTCATCCCTGCGCCGTTTACGCCAATCGAAACTGGAATCACCTCTGCGCCGTTGGTTTGCAGGCTATGACAACTTTCACAGCTCACACTGCGGTTAGAAGAAAGGTTCGGGTCTTTAAATAGCACCCAACCAATTTTGGCCAGTTCATGATTTATCTCGGGAGAGTTTGGAATCGGGGATATGGGTTGGCTTGAAGCGACGGTTTTATGTGCGTGCTTTTCTTCGGAATGTGCGGAGTGCCCTGAAGAGTGAGAGTCATCATGATCGCTTTCATGGGCGTGATCTTCTTGGTGTTCGAACGAGGTGTGCATTTTTGAAGAGGCCGCGTCATAAACTAGCATAGCGACTGAAACGACAATGACAGTGATGCTTATTCCTGCTAAATATGGCGTTTTCATAACATTAGTCCATCTAGTTTTGACAATTATGGCAATTCAGAATCCTTCTGATATCACCTTCATTTCACTTTCCAATGATAGGTGTTATTTATAAACCTAGTTGCGCATACTTGATGTTGCAAGACAAGTGGTAAGAAATTAAATCGCTTAGGTAGTTGTCTAGCGGGGATTGATCGGGAGATCTTAGTCAGAATTGAATGAAGCTCTTTCAATTGAATTTAAGCCGAATGGCGTTAAACGAAAAAAGCCGTGGTAACTCAAGTGAGTTATCACGGCTTTCGTACTCGATTATGTATTTACTATCAATCTTAGTGCAATACACATCTATACAGTTTGAACAATCTACACCGCCTATCTAAGCCTAAGCTTATTTAGCTTGCGCTGCTGCCGCTTCTAATTGCTTAAGTTTACCTTGAAGCATGTATGCATTCTGGTTGAAGTTACCAGGGTTCAGTACTTGGCTATTCTGCATAGGGTAATCTGGTAGCGTCGTCATAAACTCTTGAACCTGATTTCCTACTGGAACGAATAACCACATGTTGTCTGCCATCCAGCGTAGGTACATACCAGACTCGTGCGGTGCTTTCTCGAATGGGTCAGCACGTAGGTGAACAACTTGAGGCCAGTTTGGTTGGAAACGAACTGCATCCACAATGTTACCATCCATCACAGCAAACGAAATCTTGAAGTCATTCCAACGTACTGCGTTTAGCTCAGCGTTAGCAGAGAAGTAAAGCATGCTGTCACGAGGGCCTTTCTCTTCTTTACCTTGGAAGTAAGGCAGGAAGTTGTAACCATCTAGGTGTACGCGCCAGTTTTTACCGTTGTAAGTTGCACCTTTGTCAGATGCTAGCTTCTCAACCACTTTATCATCACCAGCGGCTGCTAGTAGAGTAGGAATCCAGTCTTGGTGGCCCATGATATCGTTGATTTTAGTTCCAGGTTTGATAGTCCCAGGCCAGCGAACTAGCTGAGGCACACGCATACCACCTTCGTAAGTTGTACCTTTCTCACCGTGGAAGTAAGTTGCGCCGCCATCAGGCCAAGAAACCGTTTCAGCACCGTTATCGGTAGAGTAAATTACGATAGTGTTGTCAGCGATTTTTAGTTCATCCAGCTTGTCTAGAAGCACACCAACATGGTCATCATGCTCTAACATACCATCAGCATAAATACTGATACCTGACTTACCTTGGTATTTCTCTTGTAGGCGAGTCCACACGTGCATACGAGTGGTGTTGTGCCAGATGAAGAATGGTTTGTCAGCTTTTACCGCTTTTTCCATGAATGCTAGAGATTCTTCTAGGAACTCTTCATCCGCATGCTCCATACGCTTACGCGTCATTGGGCCAGTATCTTCAATCTTACCGTCAGCAGTAGACTTGATTACACCACGAGGGCCGTAGTTCTTACGGAACTCTGGGTCTTTAGGGTAGTAATATGTTTCAGGCTCTTCTTCTGCATTTAAGTGGTATAGGTTACCGAAGAACTGGTCAAAGCCGTGGTTCGTTGGAAGGTGTTTGTCTTGGTCACCCATATGATTCTTACCGAACTGAGCTGTCATGTAGCCTTGTTCTTTAAGAAGGTCTGCGATCGTTGGAGCCCAATCAGGGATACCGTGGTCCGAACCTGGCATGCCGATAGTCAATAGACCAGTACGGAAAGGTTCTTGACCTGTTAGGAATGCAGCACGACCAGCAGTACACGATTGTTGACCGTAGTGGTCAGTAAATAGTGCGCCTTCATTCGCAATACGGTCAATGTTTGGCGTTTCGTAACCCATCATACCGTTGTTGTATGCACTGATGTTGAAAACACCAATGTCATCACCCCAGATAGCAAGAATATTCGGTTTTTCCGCTGCTGTTGCCGCTGAAGAAGCTGCTAATAAGCCAACACCTAATGCTAGTTTATTAATTTTAGTACCCATAAGGACTCCGATTCACTTTTAAGATTAATGCGTTAGAACAACGCATCGATGAGCAAATGTTATTCTCAAAATTCCGTTACGTCCTTTTATAGTGCTTATAACCAATCGTTATGATGCTTAGGTAACCTATTGATTAATATCAGCTCCAGTGGGTACGTAGAATAAAGCCTTAGTTTGTATGTGTGATCCTTATCATGTTTGTTGGCGTAAACCTTATCGATGATTTCTGTATCCGTATCTCAATAAAAATGACAAAAAGATTAATAGCTTAGGGAATCTCGCGCATGTGTAAAAAATGGACTATACGTTGTAGGGCAGGATGCAAATAACTTACGAAGAGGTTTCTATGACAGCGAAATATGGCGCTAAACGTCGATTAGCGATTTTGGGTACAGCGATGATGGCCGCGTCCAGCGCCACTTTTGCGGCTGAAAAGCCAAATATATTGGTTATTTGGGGGGACGATATTGGTCAATCCAATGTGAGTGCATACACCTTCGGTCTCATGGGTTACAAAACCCCGAATATTGATAGCATCGCGAAAGAAGGGATGATGTTTACGGACTATTACGCAGAGCAATCTTGTACTGCGGGTCGCTCTACCTTTATCACGGGACAAAGTGTATTACGAACGGGTTTGAGTAAAGTAGGTTTGCCGGGCGCAGACATTGGCTTACAAGCAGAAGACGCGACAATCGCAGAAATGCTGAAACCTATGGGTTACATGACAGGTCAATTTGGTAAAAACCACCTTGGCGATAAAGATGAATTCCTTCCAACAGCACACGGGTTTGACGAATTTTTTGGCAACCTTTACCACCTAAATGCTGAAGAAGAACCAGAGAATGAAGATTACCCAACCGATCCTGAGTTTCGTAAGAAATTTGGCCCTCGTGGTGTCATTAAGTCATTCGCTGATGGCAAGATTGAAGATACCGGTCCACTGACGCGTAAGCGTATGGAAACGGTTGATGAAGAAACACTAGACGCGGCACTTGATTTTATGGATCGCGCAGTGAAAGCGGACAAACCATTCTTCGTGTGGTGGAACGCGACACGTATGCACTTTAGAACGCACGTGAAAGCCGACAGTAAAGGCGTAACCGGTGTCGGTAACTACGCTGATGGTATGGTTGAGCACGATCGACACGTTGGGCAACTATTGAAGCAAGTGGATGAGTTGGGTATCAAAGACAACACGATTGTTTTCTACTCAACGGATAACGGCCCTCACATGAACTCTTGGCCTGATGCGGGTACAACCCCGTTCCGTGGTGAGAAAAACACCAACTGGGAAGGCGCATACCGTGTACCAGCAATGGTTCGTTGGCCTGGTAAGATTGAACCAGGAACCGTATCTAACGAAATCATGCACCATATGGACTGGATGCCAACCTTCGTTGCCGCAGCTGGTGATGACCAAATCAAAGAGAAACTACTCAAAGGTCATACTGCCGGTGATAAAACGTTTAAGGTTCACTTAGATGGTTACAACTTCCTTCCTTACCTAACGGGTGAAGAAGAGAAAGGCCGTCGTTCGGAGATCTTCTACTTTACCGATGATGGTGATTTAGCGGCGCTTCGTTACAACCAATGGAAAGCGGTGTTCATGGAGCAGCGTGCAACGGGTACCATGCAAATTTGGGCTGAACCGTTCGTGACGTTACGTCTTCCTAAGCTGTTTAACCTGCGTATGGACCCATACGAAAACGCAGACATTACATCGAATACATACTACGATTGGTTGTTAGACCATGCTTATATGTTCGTTCCAGCACAGGCGTATGTCGGCAAGTTCCTAGAAACCTTTGCTGAATACCCGCCACGCCAAAAAGCCGCGAGCTTTAGCTTGGATCAGGTAATGGAAAAACTTCAGGAATCTCATAACAAGTAAGTGATTGTTTGAGTGAAACTGAACAGATTGAAGAGCTCTTAGGAGCTCTTTTTTTATGCGCATACCGATGAGTAAATCCCGGTCGTGAATATGAGTCACAACTATCGAGCTCATTGCCACTAAATAATTGTAAATTCGTTGTTTTTACGTCTACCTTATTAAGCATAAGGATGTATAAAAACAAGGAATGTTATGTCTGCATGGTTGTGCTCACTGGTAAACGGATTGAAACACCAGCGAGTCGCAGTATTATCCGCAATCTTGTCTTCACTGATGTTGTCGCTGTTCAGTCTGAACGCCTATGCCAACGAGCAAGACCCTAATATCAACTCTGATATTTCAAAGGCCAACTCTGTAGCTTCGCACGTTAGCTCTGATGCTTTACCTATCGGCTCTAAAGCCACGTATGTCGGTTCGGAAGCGTGTGTTGATTGTCATAGTGCAGAAGTCGAAGCGTGGGAGGGCTCTCATCATGATATGGCGATGAAGCACGCTACAGACGAATCTGTATTAGGCGATTTCAACGATCAAACATTCACTCATGACGGTAAACCCAACCGATTTTTCCGCAAGGGCGAAGAGTTCTGGGTCAATATTGAAGGGCAAGACGGCCACTTTAAAGATTACAAAATCAGCTATACCTTTGCCTTTGAACCACTACAACAATACATGGTTGAATTTGAAGACGGCCGTGTACAGTTGATTCCTTTCGCTTGGGATTCTCGCACTGAGGGCGAAGGCGGTCAACGCTGGTTTCACCTCTATCCTGATACCACCAACACCGATGAATTCTACTGGACCAATAGCGGTCAAAACTGGAACTTCATGTGTGCCGATTGCCATTCAACGAATCTAGAAAAAAACTACGACAGCGCGAGTAATACCTACAACACTACTTGGTCTGAGATTAATGTTGGTTGTGAAGCGTGTCATGGCCCAGCGAGTGAGCACGTTGAAAAGGCTCAGCTAGCAAAAGCTAACGGTGGAAAGGATGCTCCAGTCTCGGCGCATTATGGTTTTGACCGCGACTTGTCGAAGTCGGTCAAAGAGTGGATCTATCAAGAGGGTAATTCAACCCTGCAACCAAAAGACATCATCCATACCAATCAAGTTCAAACCTGTGCTCAATGCCACAGCCGTCGTACTCAGTTAAATGAAACGGGTGATCACGTTAACGGGTCTTTCTTTGATAAGTATCGCTTGAGCTTGATTACCCCAGAGCTTTACCACAACGATGGTCAAATCTACGATGAAGATTACGTTTACGGATCTTTCCTTCAATCCGTGATGGCTGAAAAAGGCGTCACATGTACTAACTGCCACGATCCTCATACCGCTGAACTAAAAATTGCGGAAGAAGCCGTGTGTAGCCAATGTCATATTGCATCAGAATACACGCCTGAAAAGCACACATTCCACGAAGCGAATACTGAAGCTTCACAATGCACGACTTGTCACATGCCAGAGACGACTTACATGGAGGTCGACCCAAGGCGTGACCACAGTTGGCATATTCCACGTCCTGATATTAGCCAACACATTAAAACGCCGAACGTGTGCACTAGCTGTCATGCAGATCAAACCGACCAGTGGGCAGATAAGCAAATCGGTGAGTGGTTCCCAGATTCTAAGTATCGTAATCAGCAGCACTTTGCCGTTGCCTTTTATGCTGACTCGATAGGGCACAGAGGTGCAGAGGATGCGTTGGCATACTCGGCTCAGGACTCTAGCTTAAGCAATATCATTCGTGCATCGAGCTTAGAACGTTTGGGCGGTAATACGGGTAAGAATACGCTTATTTCGCTGGCAAGAGCGGTGAAACATGATGATGAAATGATCCGTTTGGGTGTGGTACAAGGCTCGTCTGGTTTCCCATTCACTGACCGTTGGCAAATTCTAGAGCCGCTACTGAAAGACCCTGTATTGTCGATTCGTTCAGAAACCGCAGGCGCATTAGTGCGTTATTGGGGAGTAATGAACCCTCTGCAGAAAGACCAAATCAAGCCTGCATTAGAAGAGTACATTGAAATACAGCAATTTAATGCCGACAGAGGATTTGGACGTACTAACCTAGGCAACGTTTACCGAGATTTAGGCCAGCACGACAAAGCGATTGAGTTTTATCTAGGCGCTATCGAGATTGAGCCTTATTTCGAAAACAGCTACGCCAATTTAGCGGATTTGTATCGAGCGCAAGGTAACGAGGCAAAAGCGTTGTCGACCTTGAAGCAAGGTATTGAAGCTCAGCCTAAATCGAGTGTTTTGCCATACAGCACAGGATTGTCTCTGCTTCGTGTGAAAGATTACGAACAAGCAACGGACTACCTTAAACAAGCCGCTGAAACTGCGCAAACCGACCCTCAATATTGGTATGTGTACGGATTGGCTTTGGAAAAATCGGATGTGCTTGCGGCAAGTCAATCACTGCATAAGGCTTACCAATTTAGCCGCAACCCACAGCACCTGTATGCCCAGTGTGAAGTGTTGGCGCGAAACAGTCATATACCGGGCGTACCAAAGGCGTTTGAGCAATGTATTTCATCATTGAGCAAAGTGGCACCGCCGGAAGCCATTAACCAATTGAAAGCTAGGTTTAAATAAAGCGATGAGGTGAGCTTGGCTATCGAGCTTGCTGCTTATTCCGCTTGTAACCAATTATCGCGTTTATAACTAATAGTTATGGGGCTTGTGAGTAGGATGTACGCAGCCAGATTGAATTAAGGGAAGACCTATGAACCATGCGCAACAAGCAATAAACCAACTGATTGAACAAACAGAGAAAAGTGTTATCGGTCAGAGCCACGTCGTTCGGGCTCTGGTGATAGGGTTATTGACTAATGGCCATGTGCTTTTAGAGGGACTTCCCGGTACAGCGAAAACTCGCTCAGTAAAATCGCTGGCGAATCTACTGAACACCAGTTTTGGTCGAATTCAATTTACGCCAGACCTGCTGCCATCTGATGTGACGGGCACGGAGGTGTATCAAGAGCTTGATGGAAAGCCTCAGTTGCATTTCCAACCGGGTCCTATTTTCAACAGCATTGTATTAGCCGATGAAGTGAACCGTGCGCCTGCAAAAGTACAGGCTGCTCTGCTTGAAGCGATGGCGGAAGGGACGATTACGGTGGGTGGTCAAACTCACATCCTACCAGATTTGTTCATGGTGCTAGCCACACAAAACCCAGTTGAGCAAGAAGGTACGTATCCACTGCCTGAAGCACAAATGGACCGTTTCATTATGAAAGTGACAGTCGACTATCCAGAAGATGAAGCTGAACGCGACATCATTCGACTTGTGCGCAGTGAGGAACTCGGTAGCGAGACCAGTTCAGAATTAGTCACGCCACAACATATTGAACCTGAGTTGGTACTTGAAGCTCGGCGCCAACTTCCAGACATTGCCGTTTCTGATTTAGTTGAGAACTACATTGTGGCCTTGGTGATGGCAACTCGTAAGCCAGAGCGTTACCCAGAATCAAACTTGTCTAAATGGATTGAGATTGGTTCAAGTCCGCGTGCTTCGATCGCGTTGGATAAATGTGCTCGCGCTTATGCATGGTTGCAAGGACGTGACCATGTCACGTTGGACGATGTGCGTGCCATGTTACCAACCGTATTAGGTCACCGATTCTCGTTGTCTTACGACGCATTGGCCGATGGTGTTGACCATCAAAGAGTGGTTGAAGAACTGCTCGATAATGTTGAGATTGGATAACTAGGGGGCGTCATGGCGAAGCCAACACAAGCTCCCAAATCGCAAGGCCTTGATCCACGACTGTATTGTGATTATTCAAGGTTAGTGCGAATTCAGGCTCAAGCTGAGTCGTTTTCACTGTTACCTCATTTAAAAGCGGGCAGCGTACTTTCGGGCAGACATAACTCTTTGTTCCGTGGTCGTGGTTTGAACTTCGAAGAATTACGTCATTACCAATTGGGTGATGATATCCGTAATCTCGATTGGAAAGTTACGATGCGAACGGGTAAGCCTCATGTTCGTAGCTATACCGAAGAGAAAGACCGTAATGTGATGATCTGTGTCGATCAGCGCAGTTCGATGTTCTTTGCGTCTCAAAACACCATGAAATCTGTTGTGGCTGCCGAAGTGGCGGCATTGTGTGGATGGCGAGTGCTGAAAGATGGTGATCGAGTTGGCTTCGTTTTGGCCTCGCACCAAAAACTGTTTCATACCAAAGCTCAGCGTTCTCAATCGGACTTATTGGCTCAGTTAAAACATCTTACCAAAGCGAATCAAAGCTTAGGTGTCAGTGTGAGCGATAGCGAAGGTGTTGGATTTAGCCAGTGGATTGAACTGATAAAACGAATGAGATTAAAGCAATCGACCTTAATCTTTATTAGTGATTGGCGAGATTGCCAAGAGCAACATCTTGACCGACTAAAGCAACTGCAACAATACAACGACATCTTAGCCATTATGGTCACCGATCCATTAGAACAATCATTGCCTCAAGATCTGGCAAGCGCAAACTGGTTGGTGGGTGATGGTCGCTTTCAACTTAATCTGGATAGCCAATCTAAGGTTAACCTCGCAAGTGAAAGCCTTGCCCAAAAAGCGGCACTTCAGAAACTGTCCCTTGCTAAATTGATGGCGATGAAAAACCTCCCCTATATAGAATTAGACACGTCGGGCAATCACATATCACAGCTGCAGAAACTAGTGGGAGGGCGCTAAATGGCTGTTGAACATACTCCCCCAAGTACCTATATCCTCCGCGAACTGCACGATGTAGCGATTCCTGACAGTGTGAGCTGGGCTCCTCAAACGATCGGCTGGAAGATCCTTGGCGTTATTCTGTTATTGGTCGCTATCTATCTGTCTTATCGCTTGGCGTTAAGGTGGTGGAATAACCGTTATCGCAAAGAAGCGCTTCAAGAACTCATGGTACTGGATGCAAGAGACAAGAACTCAACCGAACGAACCTTTAAAGTCCTCAAAGTGGTGCTTCGTTACCTAGACAGCAGTAATGCCAAGTTGTTTGGCCAAGCTTATGTGAACCGTTTGAACGCTTATCTGCCTGTTAGCGCCAACACGAGTGAAAACAGCAATGCGTTCTTTGCCGATGAAGTTTCGGAATTATGGATGCAAAGCCTAATTGACCCTAATGTGCGTTTGAGCTTTGAACAGCGTTTAGAGGTAATTCAAACCGCGATGATGTGGCTAAAACTTCACAAACCGAATGTACAGGTAACGGTTGAGGGGCAAGACAATGTTTGATGTTTTATCTGCCAGTTTTGAATTTGCGCATCCGCTGTGGTTTATTGCGCTGCCTTTACCGTTGTTGGTCTACTTTGCGGTGCCAGCTTATCGAACTAAGCAAATGGCGATTAAGGTGCCATTTTTTCGAGAATTGGTAGAAGCGATTGGGGAAGCACCGTCAGAAGGTGCAAGCCAGTTAACTCCAAGCTGGTGGCAACGAACCACGCTCATTATTACTTGGGCATTAGTGGTGTGCGCGCTCGCTAAACCAACCATTCTTGGTGAGCCGCAAGTTCGCGAACAATTAGGTCGTGATGTGATGGTAGTGGTCGATTTATCTGGCTCAATGGCAGAACAAGACTTTACCTCTAAGCGGGGCGATAAAATATCTCGTTTGGACGCGACCAAAGAAGTGCTGGCTGATTTTGCGACTACCCGAAAAGGGGATCGACTCGGTTTGATTCTTTTTGGTGATGCAGCGTTTGTACAAACGCCATTTACAGCTGACCAAGATGTCTGGCTTGAACTGCTTAATCAAACCGATGTCGCTATGGCAGGGCAAAGCACGCACTTAGGTGATGCAATTGGCTTGGCGATTAAGGTGTTTGAACAAAGCGAAAAGCAGAGTGCTGCCGTTCAAGATTCAAGTGTTGATGCCAACGAAAAAGAGAAGGTCGTGATCGTACTAACCGACGGTAATGATACAGGAAGCTTTGTTGAACCGATTGATGCCGCCAAAGTGGCGAAGGCGAAAGGCGTTCGTATTCACGTGATCGCCATGGGTGACCCACAAACCGTTGGTGAAGTGGCTTTGGATATGGAAACCATCAAACGAGTGGCTCAAGAGTCTGGTGGCGAAGCCTTTGAGGCGCTTAACCGCGACGAACTAACCAAAGCCTACGCTCAAATCGGTGAACTAGAACCACAATTATATGAAAGTACCACTTATCGCCCTAAACAGGGGCTGCACCACTATTTGATGGCGATTGTTGTAGTGATGTATTTGACCGCATTCAGCTTAGCAACGATACGCCGAAGATCGCTGCTCGCTTCTTCTGTTAAGAATTTGAAAGGAGAGAGTGATGCCTGATTCTCTCACGATACAACAGTTTTTTACCCAGTTTCATTTTATCCGACCATTGTGGTTGTTGGCCTTTATTCCAATGTTTTTCCTGTTATGGGTTCGTTGGAGAGAAGAGACCAAACCAACGTGGAAAGACATTCTACCTTCACACTTACGTGATGCTTTGACGATTGGCGAAACAGGCTGGCGTAAGCAGCTGCCATTGAAGCTATTGGTGGTGATTGTAACTATCGCCATCATTATCTGTTCTGGCCCAACATGGCAGCGTGAGGCTTCGCCTTTTGGTGAAGACAAAGCGTCGATGTTGGTTGTGCTTGATAACAGTGAATCTATGCTCGCTAAAGACTTACCACCGAGTCGCTTGGAACGATCTAAGCAGAAAATTAGAGACTTATTGGCAGCTCGCAAAGGCGGTAATACGGGCTTAGTGGTTTATGCAGGCAGCGCACACGTGGCGATGCCCGTCACGCAAGACAGCAAGGTGTTTGAACCGTTTCTAGCGGCTATCACACCCGATATCATGCCTGTTTCAGGTAAGTCAGCAGAGGAAGCACTGCCACTGATTAATCAGCAACTGTCTGGTGAGTTAGGCTCTTCTGTACTGTTGGTATCAGATGGTGTAAACCCAAGCACCATTAGGGCGTACGAGAGTTTCTTTAACGACAATCCGTATCAGTTGCTCATTCTCGCCGCAGGAAACAGTAATGTGGTGAGCGATAACCCTGTCGACCTAGATTCACTGCGTAACTTAGCGAGTAAGACGGGTGGACGAGTGATTGAAGTGACCGTTGATGATTCGGATATCCAACAACTGAACAGAGCGGTTGAAAGAAACATGCAGCTCAACGGCGAATCTTCAATGCCTTGGAAAGACATGGGCTATGGACTGCTTATTCCAATGGCTTTCATTATGTTGCTATGGTTCAGAAAAGGGTGGTTGGTGCAGTGGTGTGTCGTTGGTTTGATGATCACAAGCAGCATGTATTCACCAGACACTTTGGCGAAAACAGTCAACTTAACCGCTGAGAAACCCGTTGTGGTGGAGTCGGTTACTACTTGGGACAAAACAGCTCAATGGTGGTGGGACTTATGGTTAACGCCCGATCAGCAAGGTCAACGCCTGTTGAATCAGAAAGAATACCTTCAAGCTGCCAAACATTTTACTGACCCAATGCGAAAGGGCGCGGCTTATTACTATGCTCGTGATTTTAAGCTCGCTCACAGTGCATTCCTGCAAACAAAAACTGACCTTGGTTTGTACAATGCAGCGAGTGCGTTAGCTAGGCAGCGTGAATACCTTGCCGCACGAGACCTCTTGAAATCATTAAGTGAGAAAGAGGATCTGTCACCAGAACTAAGAACGGATGTGGAGAACAATCTTGCTGTGCTTAGTGGAATTGTCGAAGAGGTAAACCGAACCAGTGAAAGCCAGTCTGGAACCACAGATGGCCCTGAAGAATCTTTAGAACTCGAAGACGATCAGCCGCGAACGGGTGATGGCGCTGAAGAAGAAACGGTAGCGGAATTGATGCTTAAGGAAACACTTAACGCCAATGAAATCTTGGGCAGCCAAGAGCTTGCCGACAAGTGGTTAAAGCGAGTAGAAGCCGATCCTAAGTTCTTCTTGAAATCCAAATTCCAAATTCAGTTAAGAGATCCTGCGCCTTCCATCGAACAAGCGTCAAAACAGGAGCAAACGCAATGAGTCGATATGATTTAGCTCTTGAATCGATTCAAGTAAAGGTAGGGCGCTCAGAGTCCTTTAAACTAACCAAGACCTTGCTTGTGTCGATGGTTCTATTGATTAGCACTGTTTTCCCTACTTTTGTTTCTGCTGCAGATATCTTCGATCTCCAAAAAAGTGGTGACGTTGAGCTTATCGCTTGGGTAGGGGAAAAGCCAAAGTCAGGCGATAAGATAACGCAGACTAAAGTGAGCGTTAATGAGCAGGTAATTCTGAACATTGAGGTGGCGACGCCGCGTTGGTTAACGGGAGGGACTCGAATCGGCAGTATCGAAATCCCTAACGTGATCGCTAAGCAACGTAACCAACTCGCGACTAATTACACGGAACGGGTCAATGGCACTACATGGTCGCGTCAACGATGGGAAGTGACACTTTATCCGATGACTTCTGGCGAGTTTGTCATTCCAACCGTGCCGGTTCGTATCCAAGTTTCTGCTCCTGATGGTTCAAACGTGGGCGGCACGCTTTACACGCAGCCGATTAAGTTTGAAGCTTCGTTGCCTTCAGGTTTACTCGATAATGAAACGCCTTGGTTTTCTGCGACAGAAGTAGATATAGAGCAGCAATGGCAACGCTCAAGTGAAGAGCTAAAAGTTGGCGATGCTATTACTCGAACTATCACGATTAAGGCAAAAGACAGCTTTTCTGTGTTGCTGCCAGATGTGTTGAACAATGAATCGACCCAGCAGTACCAAGCTTACCCGCAACCTAATCGTTTAGATGATACTCAAGATCGTGGTAACTACCGTTCCAGTCGAATTGAGGAGACGGTTTATGTTATTCAGCAGGGCGGTGAATTTACGCTGCCAGAGTTTTCATTTCAGTGGTGGGACAGCAAAAATCAACGCCTTGAAACCGTGGTGATAAAAGGGAATCTGTTTGAAGCCAAACACACAGTCCAATCTTTCATCAAGGCTTACATGTCAGTGTTTATTAGCGTTGGTCTGGCACTGTTGTTCAGTGTGGCGTGCTTTGTTTCGGTTAAACGTTATTATGCGAACCGCCCAACACCAGGTTGGTTGGTACTACGTCGTTTACTCAAGCAAGGTAATTGGGCTGCATTAAGAACCTTTATCTACCGTCAATTGCGAAACCAAACCTCTCAGTTAGAACTGAATAAAGTGCAACTGGATAAAGCGCAACATGGTAAATCAAATGGACAAAAGCGTTGGCTAGAAGATAGCGAAGCCCTTCAACAAGGATGTGAAGATAAAAACGTATTCACTCGTTTATGGAAAGGGTTACGTAACTTGCCCAGTGACACATCAAACTCAAGCAATTCTCGTTCAATTGCCGCTCGCTTGAAAATCCCTAAAGCCTTGCCAGACTTGAAAGATAGAACTAAGTAGCAAACTTTAGTCATTCGCATCGAACATAATCGACAGGTTCTCTACTATGGAGAACCTGTTTCTTTAATATGGAACTGTATGAAAAGTACCGAGCTCAATCTAATTCCTATATTTGTCGCTATTTATGAAGAGCAGAACTTATCTAGAGCTGCTAATCGCATGGATATAAGCCAACCAGCAGTGAGTAAAGCACTTGCAAGGTTGAGAGATATCTATGATGAGCCACTGTTTCATCGCACCACATCAGGCGTAGAGCCAACCACATTCGCTATTGATATCTATCCTGCAATGGCCGCTGCACTTAAAAACTTTACTTCCACCTTATCCGCATCAAGAGACTTCGATCCTAAAACCTCAGGCCGCGTGTTTTCCATTGCCTGCGTCTCGGCGGCGAGCTACGAAATGATGCCAAAAGTCATGCGGTTAATCAGCCAAGTCGCACCAGGTATCGCGTTAGAGGTTCATCCTCTGTTTACCGAAGACTATGAGTCTGATTTAAGGCTGCAAAGACACGACGTGATTGTTGATATGACGCCTAAAGGAAGAACCATGCTTAAGCACGAGGTGATTTCTACAGAAGAGCTGGTGGTGGTGTGTAGTAGTGATCATCCTACGGTTGGCGATACCATCGATATGGAACAGTTCTTAGCACTCGAGCATGTGGTGGTCTCTAGGTGGCATGCGCGCAAAAGCTTATTAAGCTCTGAGCACTATAGTGACCTTGAGAAACGTAGAATCGTGTATCGCGCAGCGGGCGTTGTAGAGATGCTTCCTGTTATCGAAGGCTCTGAGTACATCGGAGTAATGCCTATTTCATCAGTGCATTGTTTTGCTGAAAAGTACGCGGTAAAAACACTACCATTACCCTTCGAGTTGGAAGACCTCGATATGTGTATGATTTGGCATCCAAGCCGTACTAATGAACCAAGCCATAAGTGGTTACGAGCTAAGATCAAAGCGGCAGCAAAAGAGTTATCAAGTTAGCCTATACAAGGACATAGCCATGGACAGCATTCGCGTGATTTTAAACGGAAAGAAAGCCAATATCCCGGAATTAAGGCAAGCCACCTTTGCGGCGAGGGACAATGATATTGACCTGCAAGTTAGAGTGACTTGGGAATCGTCGGACATGTTTCGTTTGGTAAGCGAGGCAATATGCGATGGTGTTAAGCGTCTGATTGTTGTCGGTGGCGATGGAACGGTGAATGAAGCCGTTAACGCGCTCAACCTGTTCCGTGCCAGTGAAAGACCACAACTGGCGCTTGTCCCAATGGGCACTGCGAATGATTTTGCTACCGCAACGGGAATACCTAACGATATTTCGGGTGCTTTTGAACTAGCGCTGGAAGGCAAGGCGTTTGCGGTGGATAGCGTGCGTGCGAATGACCGCTATTTTATGAATGTCGCTGCGGCGGGTTTTGGTGCTGAAGTCACAGCTGAAACGCCAGTCGAGCTTAAAGATTTTCTCGGTGGCGGTGCGTATACACTAACAGGTGTGGTGAAAGCACTTGGCTTTAAGCCCTACAGTGGCACGTTGCCCATAGACAAAGGCAGCTTTACCGGCGAGATCCTTGTGGGTGCTTTTTGTAATGGTCGCTTAGCGGGTGGAGGACAAGAGTTAGCACCCAATGCATTGATTGATGATCGCTGTTTACCCAGTCGGGTATCGAGCTATCACGCGCCACCATGGCAAGGTGGGTTATCCAAGTCAGTGAGAAGTTCGCCCCGCTGTATGCGGCCTTGAAGGAGAACCTACTTCAACAAGTGGTGGTTCAGGCGGATGAAACGCCGCTCAATGTGCTCAAAGAAGAGAAGCAGTGTTATATGTGGCTTTACTGCTCAGGCGCTGACTCGCCCGAAGCGGCACTGCCGAATGTGAAAAAATCGCCTTGTACGACTATCAAAACAGTCGCGCGAGGGTGTGCCCCGTGGACTTTTTAGGTGACTACAACGGTTATCTACAAACCGATGGCTACACGGCTTATCATGGTCTGCATCACGTCACTAATGTGGGGTGCTTAACGCAAGTTCATGGACGCGAAGAAGCTTCAAGGGGAAGGTAAATCGGGCAAGGCTGATAAAGTGCTGGCTAAATCCCAAAAACTCTACGGGATAGAATCACGCTTAAAAGGTGCGCCTGCCGAAGAGCGAAAAGCAGAGCGTTAAGCGTATGCCAAGCCGATACTGGATGAGCTTTACCAATGGATGACAACCCAGAAGGTGATAGGCTCTAGCCCACTAGGCAAAGCAATAAAGTACTAGCTCGGGCAATGGCCTAAACTCATTCGTTATATCGACGATGGTCACTTATCTATCGATAATAATCGCGCTGAACGCGCAATTAAACCGCTGGTTATTGGCAGGGAAAATTGGCTATTCTCCAACACACAAACGGTGCTGAGGCGAGCGCGATGCTTTACAGTATCGTCGAGACTGCAAAAGCCAACGGTCTTATCCTCTAAGACTACATGGTCAAGTGCATGAAAGAGCTCGCGAAAGCAGAGCCTGATATCGACGCACTTCTACCTTGGACCTCTTCGGGTCAAGTCAAAACAGACCTCAACAATATTGGCTTTGGCCTCGAAACTTACGTTTGGTGCTAACTATGCCATCGGACTCTAATAACATATTTGGGTTCTTTGATGAGTTTGAAGCTTCAGAAGGAGAGTCACAGCAACCCCCTATAGAGCTGTTTCAAGAACCCGTTGAAATTTTATCAACCCTAGATAGTCAGCCAAAGAAGGTACAACAAGAAGTCTTTGTGATAAATAAAAAGCGACATCCACTCACGGTAGTGAATATATGTAGGATCACGTCCTGCATAAGCGATTTATTCAAATTTAAAGAGTGAATTAATATCGCACCATAAAGAAAAATACTTCAAATACTCCAGAAATGAGCATGGCTGAGCATAGGGATTCTCAGGTTTGATGATACCAATATCAGGTCAGATGGCCGAACACATTTATGGGTACAACCATGAATTTAACGCATCGCTCACTCATGGTTATCGCTATCACTGTTGCTCTTTCTGCGTGGGGTAGTGATGAAACCAGCTCACGTCCTATTAAGCCAGAACCGCTTCAGACATTACCAACAGAGCAGGTTTCAGTATCCATCGGGGACGCGACTCTTTTCGCAAATAGAGAGTCTGTTGTGATCAATACCTTAGCAGGTGACGAGCAACGCGTATCCATTGAAGCGTTTAAAGGAATCACTTACGCCGATCAACAACGTTTTCAGCACAGTCACTCCGTCAATTAGAACACAATGCTGATAGCGCTATAGATGCGACACAATTTGGCGCCGTGTGCCCACAGCTTAAAATAACCTAGCAAGAGCAATCTGAAGATTGCTTGAATCTTAATATTTGGCGTCCTTCGGAGATCAATGGTTCAGAGTCATTACCCGTGTATGTCTTTATTCATGGTGGGGACTTTGAATATGGCGCAGGTTCTGATACCGACATTAACGGTGATACCGTCGTGGCTAAAAGATACCATTCGATATACGGGTGGCGTTGGCGCTGGAAAGGCGAACCTCGATATTTTCAAAGAGTTCAGTATAGGTGCGTCGTACAACAAAACGATTCAATTCGGCACAAAAACCTCGGGAGTCGCTGCGCTTCAGCAGCTCCAGTTTCGAGTGGCAAACACACCATTGATGCTGGGTGTGAAACAGATTATTGGCCAGAGCTCGGTAGAGTTTGAGACCAGTAATGAAGATGTGAATAACGCTATCAATGGCGTTATTCAATATTTTATGGGCGAAAGCTCGGTGACCTCTGGGCTGGGTGTTGTCGCGGAATACGATAATGCGATTGATAATCGTTGGACCGTTTCTGCGTTTTATGGCCTGGATAAAGCGACAGTAGAGGGCAGTCTGTCAGACGATGAAAGTGTCGATGCGTATGGTGCTGGATTTCGCTATCAGATAGCTTGCCGATATGGGTTACACATGGGGGTAGACCTCGCTTTTAGTGACGTTGACAGCGCGTTTTATATAACGGTTGGCAGTGGATTCTAATGATGGAAAGGTGGGTGTTAGTCAATCGATTGATTTTTCTACATGCAGCATAGTTTTCATAACAATCATGAACTAATATTCTTTTACAACAAACATAACAGGTATCAATATGAAAAATTACGACCCAAATGAATTGGACGCTACGCAAGTATTACTTGATGGTGTCGATACAGATAAACGTTCGACTTTGACTAAGTTAGCGGTTGGGGCTGCGGCACTGCCTTTTGCCTCTGTTTTACATGCAGCCCCTGAAAAACTGGTTGGCCAAAACATCAAACTGATGCCTAACGAGAAAGGGCCATTTGATATCGTTATCGAAAATGGCCGTGTTGTTGATCCTGAAACTGGACTCGACGCAATTCGTCACGTCGGTATTAAAGGTAAGCGTATTGCTGCAATCTCAGACAAAAAGCTGCAAGGCAAAACAATCATCGATGCTGAAGGTCTCGTGGTTGCACCTGGCTTTATAGATATGCACGCTCACGGACAACAACTTCCTGCTGCCCGTGCTCAAGCATTCGATGGCGTAACCACCGCTCTTGAGATGGAATCTGGTCTATTCCCAATCGGAACGTACTACGATATTACTGCTGCTGAAGGTCGCCCGATTAATTACGGCGCTTCTGTAGCATGGACTTACGCTCGTATTCAAGCAAAAGAACCTACGATGCCTGCTCCTGATGGTACGATTGTTTGGTTCCAGAAAGCTTTTTCTAAAAACAATTGGCAAAATACCCTAGCAACCCCAGATGAATTAAAACAAATTCTGGGCTCGGTTGAGCAAGGTCTTAAAGAGGGGGGCTTAGGCATTGGTATTAACGCGGGTTACGCACCAGGTTATGGCCACAAAGAGTACTATGATCTTGCTAAACTAGCAAAACGCTATGAAGTACCAACTTACACTCACGTTCGTTATCTAAACAGCGCAGAGCCAAAATCAAGCTTTGAAGCATACCAAGAACTCATTAGCCTGTCGGCGACAACGGGTGCACACATGCACATTTGTCACCTCAACAGCACGTCAGTACAAGATATCGAAGATTGTGCCGATTTAGTTCAATCCGCCATTGATCAAGGTTTAGCCGTTACTACTGAAGCTTATCCTTATGGTGCTGGCTCTTCCGTTATTGGCGCAGAAGTTTTCCGTGGTGACGATTGGTTACAACGTTGGGGTGTACCAAGCGCTAGCTACATGGAAGCGAATGGTAAAGCACTAAACCAAGAAAAAGTCACTGAACTACAAGCATCAGCGCCCGGTACCGTGGTTGTCATGCACTTCTTAAAACCCGATGAGAACAAAGAAGATCGCGCTAAAATGGACCGTTCAGTATTGTTCCCAGGTGCAGCTATCGCTTCAGATGCAATGCCTTGGATGGATGATAAAGGCGTATTAATTGAAGGTGATGTATGGCCACTTCCAAGCAACGCAATAGCTCACCCTCGCTCACTTGCTTGTTTCTCTCGTTTTATTGAAAAATATGTCGAGGAATACAAAGCGGTAACACTAGTAGAAGCGATGGAAAGAACTAGCTTAAACGCATGTCGTATTCTTGAGGATGCTGTGCCACAAATGGCAAATAAAGGTCGTATTCAAGTAGGTAAAGATGCTGATTTAGCTATTTTCAAACTTGATGAAGTAAAAGCCGTTGCAACATTTGATAAACCAAATGCCCTTTCTACAGGCATGAAATACGTACTTGTAAACGGGACACCTATCATTGAAGCTGGTGAAATGTTGTTAGATTCAAACCCAGGTGAAGCGGTTCGCAACAAAGTTACTGGCTAAGTTATCCTGACTTAAAAGGTTGGGCATTAGCTCAACCTTTTTTATTGCTTACCGAGTAAATATAGACAACGAAAATCGAAAGAGAGCATGCTATGAGCAAGAAGCCTATTCCAGTAACAATTTTAGCCGGATTTTTAGGAGCAGGGAAAACGACCCTACTAAACCATATATTAACCAATGCAAATGGAATGCGCATGGCTGTGATCGTCAATGATTTTGGATCAATCAATGTTGATGCGGAGTTAGTTAAATCTGAAAGTGAAAATATGATCAGCCTAGAGAATGGCTGTATCTGTTGTAACCTTGCAGAAGGACTAGTCGTTTCGGTAATGCGTTTACTCGCATTAGAGGAACGCCCAGACCATATTATTGTTGAAACTTCAGGTATCGCAGAACCCAAAGAAGTGGCACTTCAATTTGAAGATCCGGAACTGCAAGCACACGCACCTTTAAATGCAATCGTGACGACGATCGATGCGGAAAACATTTTAGGGCTAGAAGGCCCAATGGAGACGTTGTCGAAGCAGCAAATTCAAGTGGCTGACATTGTTCTGGTTAATAAAGTTGACCTAGTCGATGCTGATAAACTAGAGCAAGTCAAAGCATGGTGCCGAGTACAAGCTCCGTTTGCTAAATTGATTGATATTTCATTCGGCGAAGTGGATTTACCTATCTTATTTGATGCCCCTGAAAGTACGCGCTTTGTCACTAACAAAATAGCGGCTGATCAAAAGGAATGCCAGCACCATGATTGTCATGATGAGCACTGTCATCACGTGAACCATGATTTCGAAACATTCAGCTTTGAAACTGATAAACCGCTTAATCTACAAAGTTTGTATCCTCTACTGCAACAGTTTTCAATTGATGCTTATCGCATGAAAGGTATTTTAAATTTAACCGATCGTCCTGATCATCGCTGTGTATTTCAGTGCACGGGTCAGCGAGCCAATGTGACGGTTGGAGATGCATGGGAAGATGATGAATCTCGTTCGTCACGGTTAGTCTTCATTGGACCTAACGGTGGCCTTGATAAAGAGAGTATGCGTAAAAAACTGAACGCACTGGTGGCGTAGTTAGAACGGAAATGGAGTAGATGGCAAGCCTATCAACCTAGCGCTTGCCTATACCTAGCTTACCTCTGCCTACTTTGCATTGACTCATCCTAAGCATCCTTATCTTATTGAATTATTGGCTAATTTCGATTCTATTCGGTTTTTCCAAATCCATATTGCTCATTCCCCTCGCCATCTGAAACAAAATAGTCTTATCGATTTTCGAGACTCTGTTCATCAGTACCTTCTCAGAATCGTTTAACGTCAAAAAGCAGATAAAGACTCAATCGTGGGTTATTGGGGCGTGTTGATCAGCGATTGTTAGCTCGATGGTTAGTCCTCAATGATGGAATCAAAATGACGACTAAATATAGAATAAACCATGATTTGTCCCGCCATAATCGCGCCAAACATCAGCAAGGCGGACAGACCAATATTCGGAATGGGTAAAATGGAGGTCGCAAAGAAGGACTCACTTGCTCCGACAATGATTCGACTACCGGGGACAAGAATGATGATCCCTTGAATAATGTATATGAGTGGTGGAACGTGACGCAATTTTCCCATCCCCAACCCGTAAAGCGTAATGAGTATTGTGCTTACCCATGTACCTACAACCCAATCGGAAGTAAACCAATGTGGCCCCCACATGCCAATTGCCGCGACAGGAAGGCCTAAGAGAATTTCTGTCATACTTGCGTTGAAAATAAGGCCAATAGCGACAGAAATCCCGATCAGTGCGGTGACATGAAGAACGAATGGGATTTCATCAATAAATACCGGTACCGATAATGGTTGATTGATTATGTTGGCTAAGCCTAACCCCATAACAATGCCGATGAATATTTTCATTACTATGAGTGCGCTTTGTGCAAGCAGTTCGATACCTGACCGAAAGTCATTGAGAGCAAGACTGGCTAAGCCGTTGGTGACGGTTAACCCAGGAATAAAAAGGACAATGGAAGAAATGCACAGTGCCAATGTTGGTAAGCCGGGAACCTGTGCCGCTATCATACCGGTTAAAAAACTGGCTACTAAGGCGACAAAGAACTCGACAAGAATGCTTCTTGGCCCAGTCAGGAAAATTTGTGCTAGCCAGGCTATAGCGCCCAGAATAATGGATAAACCGACCGCCAGATAAGTACTGCCAACTAACATTAAATAACATGGCGGAAGCAATAAATTGGCAAAGCACAAGGTACGATTCGAGTAGGTTTCTGAACCTTCGTAATGGGAATGAGTCGAAAACCCTTTAAGCGTTGCGACTAAATCACGTAAGTTAACCGAGGGTGGTTTTTTGTTTTCCATCACGACTTTTTGCGTGGGTTGCTCAAAAATAGTGATGACTTTTGTCGGGGTCACATCAATAGAGACATCAATGTTCTGGCGTTTTGCATAAGCTTGAGTGTATTGAGCTACCGAGTAAGGCGCACAACCAGATTGATGTAATCGGTCCGAAAAGCTCAAAATTTCTTGCTGGCATTGTTCGATATGATTTGTTTGTTTCATTCTGTTTGTTTCTCAATAACCAAGGCGATATATGTTTGAGGGGCATTCTAATTCAATAGTATCCTCATTCAAGCGTAACCAATAGTCGTGTATAGAGGACGGGCTCCTACAAACGAACAAGGCAATGGTTAAAAAGATAGGATTCATTGAATGAGAGGTTATCAGTTTATCGTTGAGGTAAATCAGTCATTGTTGAAGCTGCAACCTCAAAAATAGATCCGCTCACGCAGCTATTTGAAGGCGTAAAACTCCAAATCCATGAGGTGATTGATTTAACTCTGAGGCTTTTAGAAAAGCTCGGTAATGAGTAAAGGAAACTAATATTTAGGAAATGGAAGCCTAAATAAGATTGATGATGAGCGTTAGAATCACAACTAGAATGGAACCGACATAAGCAATTTCAATAATGTTTGAATCAATCCAGTTGCAGTATGCTTGAATTGCTAAACTCAGTTTGTTTTTCATAATGGCCTTTGGAAAATTAACCGAAATCTACTGTAAATAATAGCTTATTATGAGTGAGCTTTGATGACGGTTTCAAAGGTTCCTTAGCGCTAACAGTGTGATTGCGGCGCTCAGGTATTAACAATATCGTCCCGTGGGTTCATGGGGCGGATACAGTCGATAAGGTTTAAGAGCAGAAAGTTGGGCTAAAAAAGAGGTTCGACCTAGTGAGTCAGAAACAGATAAACGGCTCTTTTATTGAGTGGGTGCTGGATTCGAAATCTAGCTCACGAAACCTTAGAGATTGAGTCTACTCAGTGATCTCTTGCAGCACTTCTCCGATTGACCCGCTTGGTTGGGTGATACCCAGTTTGTTCGAAAGCGTTGGCGCAATGTCATATGGCGTCACTGGTCGCGATACCTTCTTAGCTTCAACGCCGTAGCCTGCAAAGATCACAGGCACATGAGTGTCGTATTTCCACGGAGAACCATGTGTAGAGGCAATTTGGAGGCCTTCCATGTCGTTAATGTAGCTGCGCGGTGCAAATACTACGTACACGTCGCCAGAGCGAGCAGGGTGGTAGTTGTTTTTAATTAGCTGCATCACATGCGTATCCGGTACTCGGTTAGCCGCAATGTCACTACTTGATACAGCAAACGCAACACCTTTCACTTTTGCAATTTCATCCGCAATAGCTTCTTGGACCTTAGCCAGATCAAGCTTCTTCTCAGCGATCAGATCATGATTCAGATAGATGTAAGGTTGTGCGTACAAGCGAATCGCGTCTTTGGTTAAACCAAATTCATCCTTCAATCGTTTCTCAACACCACTCGAGAGTAGTGTGTCTTTATTGAAGTATTGAGCTTGATTGAAACCAAGCGCATTTGCCGCAGGTGAAGATTCAGGTACACCGTGGTCGGCAGACAGCACAATCAATGTGTTTTCTAGCCCGACTTGGTTATCCACGGTTTTGAAAAGCTTAGCGAGAGTCTTATCAAGTCGGATAAGGTTGTCTTCTGTTTCTAGGCTTTCAGGGCCGTAAAGGTGCACCACGTAGTCATTTGATGAGAAACTCACTGACAGATAATCGGTCACGTCGCCTTGGCCAAGCTTCTCTTGCATCAACAAGGTGCTAGCGAAGTTTTCCGTGATTTCGTCACCAGCAGGGCTGACGGTTAGCGTTGTGCTGTAGTACTTGTAACTTGCCGGGCCATAAGGATGAGGGAAGGTGCGTTGGAAGTCACCGAGTTTCACTTTGTGTTCGGTATCGTGTTCTTGCAACGTGTATTTATCACGCGGTAATGAGAGCTCCCATTTCTGTTTGGAATACTGAGCAGCAATCGCTTTCTCGTTCCAGCGTGATACCCAATCTGGATACTCGTCATAGTAATAGTTACTGGTGACAAACTCCGATTGTGCTTTGGAGAACCAGAAGGCTTTACCACTGTGTCCTGCCAATGAGATTGCGCCGCGGTCTTTCACTGATACACCGAATACTTTTGATTTGCCACTATTGGAAATCGTCAGTTCGTCACCAAACGTGGTGGAGAGTATTGGCTCTGGAGAGCGGCCATCGCCTTGTGCTGTCTTCTGCGTTGGGTCGATCTCTGTTGCTTTATCGACACCTGCACCAGAGGTCAGCATTTGGTAGTTACCGTCTTCTACGTTATACACCAAACGTTCTTCGCTACGGTCATACCAAACGTTACCTACCATGCCGTGTACGCTCGGTGGAGCACCTGTTGCAAGCGACACATGGCCCACGATCGTTTCCGTGTTGCCATGTTGGTAGTTTGCGTTGGTGTAGTAGGTACCATCATCCATTAAGTACCGGAAACCGCCTTCACCGAAGTTGTGCTTATATCGTTCGATTAGATCTGCGCGCAGGCCATCTACCGTGATTTGAAGGACTAGATTTGGCTTTTCCGCAGCTGAAGCTGGGAGAGCGCAGAGTAACGCGAGGGTTAGTCCTGAAAGCTTGGTGTATTGCATAGAGTTTCCTTATTCACTGTTGCCGCTGAGTTCTAATGTTTGGTCAGGTTTCCAACGTTTGGCCAGATTTGTAACGTGTGTGCATTGCGAATCGTATTTTTAGTATTGTTGGTGACGATTAGTGAACCATAACCTTCGGCATCTTTAGTTAGTTCGCTTCGTTAGCTAGTTCACATCCTTAACTAAACGCAGCCCCATATCTGACATAGTGATCGATTGGCTTGCGAAGTCACGACGGTAACTTTCAGATTCATTTTCGTCATAAGCAAAGCTGCCACCGCGAACCGATTTGTGTGATAAACCGACGTCGCTGTGTTTTGCGTTGTTAGGGTTGTCTGTTGGACCGAATCGGTAGAAGGTGTCATCGAAGGCATCGATAACAAACTCGCCCACGTTTCCTGTCATGTCATATAAGCCTAGTTCATTTGGTTTCTTTAGCCCGACTGGATGTGCGCTATTTTTAGAATTTGCTGAGTACCACGCAACATCATCTAAGTTATTGGAACCACTGTAAGTATAGCCTTTACTTTTATTGCCACCTTTGGCTGCAAATTCCCATTCAGCTTCAGTAGGAAGACGGTATTCTTCACCCGTTAATTCATTCAACTGCTCAACAAAATAGTTTGCTTGCTGCCAACTAAGGTTATTGACCGGAACTTGTGGGTTTTGGAAATAACTGAGAGATGAACCCATCACCGATTCGAACAATTCTTGAGTCACCTCAAACTTCGCAATATAGAAACTATCTACAGTTACATTACGTGCAGGACGCTCTGCTTTGGTCGCTTCTGGACCGTTCGACCCCATGGTGAATGTGCCGCCTTCAACCAACACCATCTCTTGGTCAATTTGTTGGGCGATGGGGTGTGTAGGCACGCTTGCACAGCCACTCAGAAGGATAGTCATGGTGACGCTGCTAATTGTTGCTAACTGTTTGTAATTAAGAAATTTCATCACGTGCCTCAGATGTTCGAAATAGGGTCTAATTCTAACGTTTAAGGTCATTCCTATTGGTTATAAAGGGTATAACATGTCACCTGATCGAATAGGAATTATGATGGGTCCAGAATACTAAAATAGGTAGGTAAATCATGCATATTACTCAAGGTCCACAATATAACGGTAAAGCGTCTAAGCGCTTGCATGTCATGGCTAAGCCGATTGGCGCAGCATGCAACATTGACTGTAAATATTGTTACTACCTAAGTAAGCAAGATTTGTTGGAGTACAAGAAAGGCAGTTCTCCAAGAATGGATGATGAGACGTTAGAAACCTACATCCGACAATACATCGAAGGTCAAAACACGCCAGAAATTATCTTCTCATGGCAGGGCGGTGAACCGACAATGCTAGGTTTGGCGTATTTTGAACGCGTGGTTGAGCTACAGAAAAAGTACCAACCTGAAGGTGTATTGATTTCAAACGATTTACAAACCAATGGTACCTTGCTGAATGATGATTGGGCGGAGTTTCTTGTGAAGAACAACTTCCTGATCGGTTTGAGTATTGATGGTCCCGAAATGCTGCACAATGCCTATCGTGTCAACAGAGCTGGCCGTGGCACATTCAAACAAGTGATGGCGGCTGTGGAGCTGCTGCACAAACACCAAGTGAAGTTCGCAACGCTTACCTGTGTGAATAACCTCACCAGTCAAAATGCACTTGAGGTCTATCGCTTCCTACGTGATGTTGTGAAGTCACCGCAAATGCAGTTTATTCCTATCGTTGAACAGAAAACGTTCCGAACGGTTGCACCACAAACATCCCAAGTGAGCGAACAGCTCAAACAAGGCGACAAACGCCTGATCCCCGGCCATAAAGATTCGATCATGGAATCGTGGTGTGTGTCGGATTTGGCTTGGGGTAATTTCCTTATTTCTGTATTTGATGAGTGGGCTAAGAACGACATCGGTAAGGTGTTTGTTCAGTATTTTGAAGCAAGTTTAGAAACGTGGATTGGGCGTCCGAACCCATTGTGTACCTTGAACGAGATATGCGGAAAGGGTTTGGCAATGGAGCCAAATGGCGATGTTTTCTCATGCGACCACTATGTTTACCCTGAGTACAAAATTGGCAATATTCATCACGAGAAACTTGATGATTTGGCGTACAGCGCACCACAGCAAAAGTTTGGTTTTGCTAAATCCCGCACACTGACCAGTCAATGTCAGCAGTGTGATTACAAGTTCGCTTGTCATGGTGAGTGCCCTAAGAACCGCTTTATCAAAACTCGTGCAGGCGAACCGGGCTTGAACTACTTATGTGCAGGTTGGCATAAGTTCTTTTCTCATGTCGATAAGTCGATGGCGTACATCGCTCGCGCGATGGGGCATCCGGTTGCTCATGGTAAATTCAGCGACTCAGTATTGATGGCGCATCGAGCAAAACAGGCGCAACAAGCTACGTTCGAGACCAAGTTTTAACTCGTTCTTTGGATCAACAGGTCCAAGATAAATTTAATCAGATACGAGTCTAAGGACAGGCTAAGTTCTCCAGTTTAAGGTAATACTATGATGAAGAAGAGTTTAGCGACGGCTGTTGCTTTATTGATTTCAACGTCCGCATTAATTTCAACGTCTGCGATGGCTGCGAATAGCGTTCAACAAACGGTTGACGCGCCAGCACAAAATATCAATCAAGTGCTTGAAATGACGGACACTCAAACCCGCATTCAACAGTTGTCTTACATGGCACAAGATCAGAATCAATCTGTTGAAAATCGTACTGGTGCACTGCAAGAGCTTGCTTCATATCCAAGCCAAAATGCGCTGGTGGCGGTGGCAAGAGGCTTAAAAGATCAAAACCCTGAAGTTCGTGAAGCGGCGGTTATCGGTTCTGAACCTTACCAACTTGAACATCGCTGGGCGTTAGTTTCACCCTTGCTAAAAGACAGCGATACCATGGTTCGCCATACGGCAACGTCAAACCTAGTCCGTGACTTCAATGCATTGGATGACGAGCAGAAAGCACAAATTGAACCACCAGTCATAGAGCTTATTAGCTTCTTGGAAACGCAAGAATCTGAAAAGTACCAATTACTGTTTGCTGATGTGCTTCGTTGGCACAATGACTGGGATAAGGCGGAAACGGTTTATCTAGAGCTGATCAATACGCATCCAAAAGAAGCGCAAGTTTGGTTGAGCTACGCAGATAATTTTCGAGCTCAGAACAAAGATAAGCAAGCAGTCGAAGTATTAGATCGTGGTTTGGAGAGCGTGCCAAACAACGCCGCTCTGCATTATTCGAAATCGTTGACTCTGGTTCGCCTTGAAGACAAAACTGCGGCAGCCAAAGAGATTGAAGTGGCTGCGAAGCTAGCGAAAGATAACAGCTACTACTGGTACCTAAATGGGGTATTACAAGAAGAGTTGGATATCGACAAGTCGACTAAATCGTTCGAGAAAGCATATTTGATCTCTGGTTCTCCAGAGCAGCTATACGCGGTATGCGATATCTATGTGCGCTACGGAAATGAAAAGACCGATGATTGCTTAGGTGAGCTAGGTAAAGTAGCTCCTGACTATGTTATTGATCAGTTGAAAGATAAACGAGTAGCGCCAAGCTCATAATATCCTAATGAGTAATTAGCGAAGCCTATAATGAAAAGCCAGTCGACACGTTCGACTGGCTTTTTCGCATCCATGAACTGCTTAGACGAGGTTCAAGCAACTAAAGACAAAATAAGGGCAAGCCTGTTACTTGCCCATTTCGTTTTATTATTCACCCATAGAGCTTGATGCACGGCGTCTGTCGGTCGCGCCATAGATCTTGCCATCTTTGACTTCAATGGCATTCAAGCCACTGACGACTGGAATGACATGCACCGGATAACCGAGCTGCATGAACTCTGGTACTAACATTTCGGCGTAGGTTTTCTTTTCGACGAGCAAACCCGTTGGGTCGTAAGGTTTGGTGCGATCAATCTTGGTCTTTGTCTTTTTGGTAAAACAGCGCAAAAGTACCGCCGCCAATCCCAGTCATATCCGGTTCAACCGCCGACATTGTCATCTGCATCGCCACCATTGCATCGACTGCATTACCTCCTTGCTTGAGTACCGAATACCCAGTGCTGCTTACATATGGATTCGTTGCACTTACCATAAACTCTTCGCCAGTTTCGTCTGGCGTAATTGGAAAAGGATTTGGGTTAGCCGCGAAACCGACCGCTGAAACCAAACTTAAAGATAAAGTCGCTATTCGCATGCGTTCTCCGTTTAAGGTATCTGTTTATTCGCTCTTAGGTTGACCAAATTAAGGTAGTGAAGTTCTTTAGTTTGCAGCCTTCTTACACAATATTGACGGCTCTGACATTAATCGCCAAACAAACTAAATGTTTTTCTATTAAAGGATAGTTAAGACCAATGTTATGGCTTGTTAAGCATGACAATTCAAAGACATTAAAAAGCCCAAGGTTATTTGATTACCTTGGGCTTTTATTTAATGGTGATTGTCTAATTTTGGGTTAGAAGACGAAACTCAACATGATGGTATAAAGGACGGCATCTTTGTCATCAAAACCAGTAAGTGCGTTGAAATTCTCAACAAAGGCACCGTTTGCTTTACGAGCCTCAAAATATTGCACTTCGCCATTGATGGAGACGTTAGGTAACACATCGTAATCCACACCAATTAGGTAGCTGTTTCCTGTTAGGTGTTCGTGAGAATCAAACTCTGCTCCGTAAACGACGTATGGAGTGAATAAATCTAGTCTGTAGCCCAAACTAGCGTACATCGAGGACGAGATGTCACTGATCTGTCCTTCACTTGTCAAAACAAATTGACCCAGTTCGTATTCTGCTCCTAATGACCAAAGTTGAATGTGTTGGTTGTCTTGTTTGCTACTGAATGGAGCTGTTATCGAAGTCCCAGGGATTGTAATCGTGCCAGAAACGGTTTGATCAAAATTGGAGTCGAGGAATGACAAGTTCCAACGATAGTTTTCACCGCTCAATTGAAGATTGGCACCGAACATTCGGTTGGTTTCAAATTCCAGTTTTGTAGTCGAGTTGAAATCTACGTCATTTTTATCTTTTATGCCGATAAACGGAGTAAGTAAAAGAGTAGCTTCGTCACTGACATCGTGAGTCCAGCTCACTTTTATGCCATTGAAAGCTGTGATTCCGAGAACGCTGTTATACACCTCTGTAGGTGGCCTCGCGGTCATATAGGCTTGGCCTACATAGTAGTACTCAGAGGCAAGGAATAATGGTAGTCGTAATCGACCAATGCTGACATCAAAGTCATTAAATTCATAACCTAAGTAAGCCCACTCTAGCTGCGGCTCACTCCAATCATATTGGGGTGGCTTGACAACTTGCACGGAAGCTTTGAATGAGTTGTAGAAGTAATCGAGTTGAACACCAAATGTGGTATCACAGTCGTAACAGCTCTCATCAGTAAAACCGCGGTTGATGATTAATGGATTATCGTTATCCGATGTTGCCCAAGACGTTGAGCCAAAGCCACTCAAGGATAAATTATCGGTAAGTTCGATATTCGCAAAAGCCGGAGAGGCCATTGAGGCACATAACACTGACGTAATTATTCTTTTCATATTATTTCTCCGAACTTATAACGTAGAGAACGTTGGCATTTTGAGGAACCGAAGAGAGTGGGGAGTAACCAATACGGTTTGGTTTGTCATCAAGCCAGTCGACTAAGCTGTCGGTTGACGCCGTTTTGATTTCTCTTGGATAACGCGCTTTTCCTGAAAAAGATAAACCAGCCCAGTGTGCATTCATTTGAGCGGCATTTTTTCCAAGCAAAAGCTGATAAAAGTCCTCTCTTTCGGCACTGTTCTCAGGCCAATCAGACAGTTCAACACGTTTGCCATTGAGGTGCTTAGTTTTCCCTCTATAGAGCTTTCGCGCTTTGTTTATTGATATCTCTTCAAATCCGGAGTCTAAAGAAAATATGGCATAATCTTCAGCGGCGTGAGCAGGGCTTAGAAAAAGCAAGCTTCCTAATAGCCCTACCGCGACTGGCAACATGACTCTGCGGGGAAGTGTTTTTATTGTTCTAATCCAATCCATGAGGTATCTCCTAACAAGTCGCACTTTCTATTTGATGGAATAGCTTTTCTTTTCTTACGGGCTTCGCTACGTATCCATCCATTCCGGAATCAAAGCACTTTTGAATATCATCATCGATAACACTGGCGGTTAACGCGATAATAGGAGTTTTGCTTAAGCCTTGGTTTTTCTCGTGTTCTCGAATCTCCTTAGTTGCCGTGAAACCGTCCATAACAGGCATCATGCAATCCATCAAAATAATGTCGAAGCTACTGTCGTTCTGGTACATATCAACGGCAATTTGTCCGTTGTCTGCAATTTCAAAGGCATATCCGGCCTTCTTCAGCATGATAGAAGCTACTTTTTGATTGACGCGGTTGTCTTCGACTAGCAAGATTCTCTCTGATTTGCTCGGAATTGCGTTTTGTTCCGCTTCTTCAGGCAAAGTACGTTTGGTCGCAGCCCCGTTGATAATTGGAGTGACAGTTGCAGGTTGTTTCTTAGGTTGAGCTTTATAGGAAGCTGGTAGTGGCATAGCTTCTACCGCGGTGAGTACTTTCTCTTTAAGCATTTCGAACTTGAATGGTTTTGGTACATAGTCATCCATACCAACGTCGAAACACCTCTGAATATCGTCATCGATGACACTGGCGGTCAATGCAATGATAGGGATGCGTCGCGTCGCTTCTGTTTCTTTTTCAATTCTTCGGATGTTGCTTGTTGCATCAAAGCCATCCATAACCGGCATCATGCAGTCCATGAGTATCGCCGCGTAATGAGGATTAGCGGTGAACATGTCCACAGCTTCTTGACCATTATTAGCGAACTCGAATTCAAAACCACTTTTACCGACATGAAGACCAGCAATTTTTTGGTTGATCTTGTTGTCTTCAACGATGAGGATTTTGTGTTGGATCTCGACTGATGTCTGGCTTGCTTCTGATAGTTCCGCCAAACCTCGTGTATCACAAAGCTCAATAGCTTTAATTAAACGCAAGCCGAGTAGGGGCTGTGCGACTTGTGCAGTAA
The DNA here is from genome assembly GCF_041474095.1 of Vibrio sp. 10N.222.54.A3. NCBI lineage: Bacteria > Pseudomonadati > Pseudomonadota > Gammaproteobacteria > Vibrionales > Vibrionaceae > Vibrio > Vibrio sp. 10N.222.54.A3. The sequence continues at coordinate 14,813 of NZ_JBFRTN010000009.1, read as the reverse complement.
CGCTGTCACCAAGATCCGCTGGCTCACTTAAGAAGGAACGTATCAAACAGATAGTGATGCCGTTTTGGTGCAGCTTTTCTAAGTTATCTGCGTGGGTATTAGCTAGGAATGCGTCATCTTCGGCGAAAACAACAGTAATAGGTTTAGTGTGTTTTTGAGTGGAGAGCTGCTCTGTAATTGCCGTTATATCATTCGTTTTATCGGTAACCTTCAAACCATAAAGGTTAAGGTCGGACTCGATTCGCTCGGAGAGCATGTTTTCGTTACCCAGCACATAAATATCAGCCGTTGCTGTACTTGGTTTTGGCAGTATCAAGTCAACGGGTAATTCTAAGTCGAAGTAGAAACAGCTGCCTTCCCCCTTGACTGAATCGAGCTGAATCTGCCCGCCCATCAGTTCGACCAACTGTGTACTGATGGCGAGGCCAAGACCAGTACCGCCAAATTGACGTGTAGTTGAGTCATCTTCTTGAGCAAAGGGCTCGAATATTTGCTTCTGTTGTTGTTTATCGATACCAATACCTGTGTCGCGAACGGCAAATCGAATGGTGACATTATCATCAGATTGTTCGAGTGTTTTGATCGACAGTGTTACGCCACCTTCAGCCGTAAACTTCACTGCATTCGACATAAAGTTCATTAGGATCTGTCTTAAGCGGTGATCGTCGATCATCACGCGAGCTGGTGTATCTGGGCTGATATCAACGTTAATCGATATTCTTTGTTCTTTCGCTTTTGGTGCCACAATAGAGGCGATGTCGTATATCGACTCTCTAATCGATGCAGAATGCGGGCTGATTAATAGCATGCCAGACTCAATTTTAGAGAAGTCTAAGATATCGTTGATTAAGCTAAGGAGCAGTTGGGATGAAGTTTCGATCGTATCAACATAGTCACGTTGTGTCGGTGTAAGCGGCGTATCTGCGAGGATTTCCGAAATACCAATAACACCATTGAGCGGGGTGCGAATTTCATGAGACATGTTGGCCAAGAAGCTACTTTTTGCTTTGCTGGCTTGTATTGCGTTGTCTTTCGCGTGTTCGGCATCCTCTTTGGCTCTCTCTGCGTCTTCTTTTGCTACCGTCAATCTCTCTTTCGCGAGCTCTCGTTCGATGGTCAATCGTTCAACTTGCTGAGCAAACAGACTGAGTTCATCTTTACCTTGGATTAATTTATCTAAAGAAGGGCGCGTGTCATCATTTTCGCTTTTTAAGAAAGCTAACACCAAATTAAGGTTGTTAGTGACTTGTCTCGCCAAGCTAAGAGTTAAACCCATAACAATCGCTGCCAGCAAAGCGACGATTGAAATAAACAGGGTTCGTTGTATTTGCGCGTCATAGATGGCTTGCTCAACTTCTTGTTGAAACTCTTGCTTGATTACGCCGCCAAGGCTTTGTAATAAGTTGAGCCGTGCGCTCATCGCTTCTAAGCCGACAGACACTTCTTGTGGCGTCAGTTGGCTGATTGTATTTAGGTCGAGTAGCGCGCTTCTTATCTCTTGGCTTTGAGCAAACACATCATTTCGAAACACTTCAACCATCAAAGAAACTTGATGTTCGTTGGCGTTCAATGAAACAAAGCGCTCTAAGAACAATTGCTGTCTTTCACTCAAGGTTTTGATCTGTTCGGCGAGTTCTGGGTCGTACTCTTGGCTGATTTGGAAGATCTCAATCAGTGAACTACCAAGCTTGAACTCTTCGTTCGACCAAAACATCAACCACTCAAGTTGTTGAAGGGCAGTGAGGTGCTGTTGAATTTCACGTTTAGTGTTTTCAAAAGGGACTTTCTCTACTTCAAGTAACAGTTGCTTGTATAAATCGCTCTGCCATTCGAGGGCATCCAATTTATCGTAAGTGTCAGTCACTTGCATCGTCGATAAGGTCGCTTCGCTGAAATCGGCAACAAGTTGATTCATTTCATCAGATGCGTCTAAAAAAATGATGGGAGACAGGTTTTTAAGTTCTGCCTTTACTTGGTTGCTTTGAGTAGCAAACTCTTCAGGGCTAGAGGCTAAGGTACTTCTATACAAAATAGAAATATCTTGAAGATAGACAGATAACTGATTGGTTCGTTCAAAATCGGTTAACTGAGTCGTTAATATATAAGCCTGTCTACCTGCTAGGAAGAGTAATAATGAAATGGGAAGTAGAACTAAGCCAAAGAGTTTATGTTTGACTGAAAGGTTATTCCAAACCGTAATCGCCATATAAGGATCCATCCAACTGTCGTTATATAAAAACAGTAGAATAAAAATGCCGATATGGAAACTTTGAAACGGTAAATTTTACGTAAGTGTGGGAGAGGTATAAGTTCTTGTGATTCCAGAGCTTATTTTGAAATGCGTTCTTTTATTAGTAATTTATAGCGTTTGGCAGTTTGTTTAATTTTATGCTTATTGATGAATCACTTAAAAAGCTTACTAATGAGGACGATTGTTATCGAGGCTTAATTCGAAAAGAAGTTGCTCTAATACGGTTTTTGCAGAGGGTTCTAATGTCCAAATACCGAGCATTCTGTTAAGTGCGGCGCGATACACTCTGTTTTTTAGTAAGAAGGCGAGTGTGCTCGTATCATTGCTGAATACGTGCATTTGTACGATGGTGAGCTCTGCTTTGTTCTCAATGTCTATTTTCTGAAGATTGAAAGCGGGTAGGAAGGCAGACTCATACCAAACCTCAACGATCTCTCGAAGCTCCATCTCTTCTTCAGGTACATCGCACTCCTGAAGTTGGTGGTTTTCAGGAATTGCGGATAAGTAAGCTACATCAAGCTTGTCTGCAACGAATGTGTACATATTCTTCCTTGTTACCTGTGGTATTGGGGCGAATCATCCCTCTCGTTTATGAATTTGTCAATTATATCCATTGCCCTAAATAGCGAATTGTGATTAAGCGTTGAGGTTTTAGCTTAAGCTGTTTAAGTATTTGTCTGTTAAGCCAAAATATTTCAAATTTCCATCCGGCTCTAACACTAAACTCATGTTTGATGTTGCGATCAAACCAGGGTCGTTAGTCGAAAAAATCACGGTCTTATTCAACAATTTATCGGAGAACAGGCGATTAAAGTATTGAGCGTTTTCTTGCTCTGCACCGTTGAACGGTTCATCAATAATAATCAGAGATTGCTCACAGTTACCTAAGCCGAGTGCCAGACGCAATTTTTGTTGAATTCCATTCGGGAGACTTTTGCATTTATCCACGCTTAACTGAGTAGCCAAGCCTTCCGGAAGCCATTCATCTAATTCGAAGAAGCTGATCATCTCTTGCATCTTGTCTGTTGGAATCAGTCCGTTGTGTAAAATGAAGTTGGTCTCGAGTGAGCCTTCAAAAATATGCAAATTAAAAGGGATGTAGTTAATCGAGGTGCGATAACGGTAGCTATTGAACTGTTTAATGTTATAACCATCGACAGAGACTGCGCCTTGATAGCGGTCTTCTAACCCAGCAATGATTGAAATTAAGGTGGTTTTGCCGCAGCCCGTTGGGCCACAAATGACCACTTTTGCACTGGGTGGGATTTTGAACCCCAAGTTAGTTAAGCCGGTTGCTGCTCCCGCGTATCGGTGACTGACACCGCTGCCCACGATGCTGCCTTGGAACAGGCGAATAGGCGGGCTTTTCTCTAAGGTTAATTTGTCGTCATTCATCGACATTAAATTGTTGATCTGTGCGGACGAAGCTTTGATCGACTGGAACTTGGAAATTGAGTTATAGATACCCATGATTGGGCCTAACGCTTTCCAAACCAGAATAACGGTCGCGAGCATGGCACCCGCATCAGAAGTACCTTCCATCACGCCAATAACTGCAGTCACGATACTTGCTGTGCCAATCACTTGGATCAAACTACCGCCAGCGGCCTGAATCTTACTGTTCGTTACGGCAACGTTCTCTGCATCGCTGGTGCTTTGCATATGCGATGCGCTGAATCGAGATTGAACGACACGAAGTAAAGGCAGGCCTTGGATAGTCTTGATACCACGAAGAATTTCATTCCATTGATACGAAACCATCGCATTGGCACGCGAACTTTTGGATGTGGCTTGCGAGTAGATATAGCGCGAGTAAATACAGAACACTAACATCAGTATTAAGCCGCCCATCACCACCAATGCCGCTGTACCAGACATCAGAGCAATGGCGATGATAAATACAATCACAAACGGCATATCAAAATAGCTAAGCGTTGATTCTGCGGTCACCAAGCGTCGGAAGGTATCGATATCTTTCAAACGCGCTAACTGAGAAGAGACCCCAGCTGTAGATGTCATCGCATAAGGTAGCCACAGCAGCTTAGATATAACGGCTTGCGAGATGTGCACGGCGAGATCTTTACCGGACGTGGCAATGATATTTACCCGCATCTTTTTAAAGAAATACTCCGAGAAGCCAACAATAATGGCGAATAAGGTTAACCAATAGAGTGTGGCTTCGGAGCTCGAAGTCAGTGCGAAGTTATATACACTCATAATAAAGAATGGCTGCAATGCACCGAGAATACTGATGACGAAGCTCAGAATGATCAGGCTTTTAAGTTCATTGTTATAACGATAGAAAGCGTATTTAATCCAATTACTTCTGTCTTGCGATTCCGGAGGTGGTTCGCGGAACAGACGAGAATATTCGCTAATCGCAATCAGCAAGCAGGGCTTTTTACACATTGGGTATTCAATGGTGTTGTTGTTCGTGTAATCAAACAGCAGCAACTTTCCATCTTTGGTGCCTAAGAAAATCGCACTTAGATTCTCTATTTCAATAAAGCATGGGTGTGGGTGCTTATCGATATTCTCGAGTGTCTTTAGTTTAGTAACATCACAGCGATATCCAAGGCGCTCTATGGTTGCTGTAAAGCTGTCGCCATCTTTGGGTTTTGGAATAAAAGCATCGCTGAGTATTGCGGGTGTGCCTTCCCATTCGAGTGCTATCAGGGTGTAGGCCAAACCACGAATAAGTGGCGATTGACTGTAACGTTCGTCGTATCCACTAGATTCAAAATCCAAGACACGTTGCGGCACATTATTGAAGTCAACTAGGATACTCATTGGTCACCTCCGGTAAGTTTTACGCGTTTGAGGCGGTGATTAAGTTTGTCCATTTTATTGCTGGCGATGATCAATATTTTGTCATTGGCGCGATAAGCCGTACTGGTGAGAACGACTCTCGCAAATTCCTCATCAAAGACACAATCGATGTCATCGAATATCAATACACGCTTACTGGCGAGCAGGGCACGAACTAATAATAAGGCGTAGCCAACTTGGCGAGAGAATGGGTTACGCATATGGCCTTTGAGTTCTGTATAAAACCCGGCAGGAAGCCCATCAATTTGCGCTTTGATGTTCATGGTTTCACACAGTGCAAACGCCGTGTTATTCAAGCTTGGTCGGAAACAGGTCAGGTTATCGATAATCGTCCCTTCTACGAACGAACTGGTCTTATCAACCATCAGAACACTGTTACGCCAAACGTTGTAATTGACGTCATCCAAAGGCGTGTCGTTAATCATGATATCGAGTTTGCTATCACTGTTCTGACGCGTAATACAGTTAGCGAGGTGGGTCTTACCTGAACCACTTTTCCCTGTCAGCAAATAGGCTTGTCCGAGTTCGAACTCGATACGCTGCTTTTCAGAATACTTAACCGAAATACGTTCAACTTCTGTTGTTTCATGTTGGTGTTCAACAGAGGCGGCCAATTCAAGGAGGTCAGCGATACGTTGGATATGGAGTTTGTTTAACTCCCAGCGGCTCGCGGTTCTCATTACCTGTTGATATGGCGCAAAGTAACGGTTGGTTAGCATGATGATCGCGGCCATGATGCCTTGACTCGATTCCATATTGATTACGGCAGTCGCCAAGACCACAACAACGCAAGCAATGGATAGCTGTTGGATGAGCGCCAAAATCAAGCCAAAGTTCGACTCGATTTGCTCATATTTGATGTTCTCCACTTCACGCTCTTCGACCATTTGTGTCATCAGGCTTTCAACGCGGTACTCCATGTTTCGCGCTTTAATATCAAGCGGGCTAGAGATGATCTCAATGATTTTGGAGGTAGTTAACCCTTCGATGTCTGACTTATTCTGCAAGCTACCAATTTTCTGTTTGGAAAGACTCCAAGCGAAAATCGCTAAGACAGCCGAGGCAATTAGAAGGGTGATACCTGCCCATATGTTGATGAGACCGATGATAAGTATAGTAATCACGCTAACAGCAAGGTTGATAAGCGCTCGAACCGATTCTCCACCAAAGAAGGTCTTAAGTTCAGGAATGGTTGAGATTCGTTCTAGGTATTCGCCTGGTTCCAAACGACGGAATTTAGATATTTCCGCCAAACAGATGGATTGGAATACCTTGTTGGTTAGGTTGGTTTCAAACTGCCTCATGATAACGGAAGATATCTTCTCTTCCTGACTTTTTAAGTGGTAGTCGAGGAAGATGGAAATCAAAATAATCGCGAACAATAAGAACAGCGTATCTTGTGCTTGGTTGGGTAACACTCGGTCAAAAATGATCAGAATAGAGAAGGGCAGTACCAAACCAAACAGGGTCGATATTATCGTTGAGAAAGTCAGATAACACTTATCTGCCATGTTGATCTTTTGCGAAAACTGCTCAGTTTGCATTGCGACCTCCTTTCCTCAACGACTCCGTTGAGAGAAGATGTTTAGGCACCAAATCTTGATTGTCTCGTCCCTCAATATCGCTCATTAATTGCATCACGCTTTCGATAGATTGAATTGAGAGTATTCCCTTAATTTGCTCAAGCTTGATGGTCTCGATGATGTAGTCGTATCGTGCGCTTTCGTAGTCTCTTAAGGCGCTGAATAGTTTACTTTCCGCCGCCAGCAAGTCGGTGATAGTACGCGTGCCCAATTGGTAGGCTCTTTGGATCCCTTTATAAGACGCGTAGTTGGCGCGAATGATGTTTTCGTAACTGCTTATAGACTGCGAGAAATCGTTAATGTTGAGCACGGAGGTATTCACACTGTTACGTGTGGTGTAAAGCGAATCTTGGTAAAGCAGCTCAGTACGTTCGATGGCCGTCGATGATTTTTGATAGCCGTAGTAATCAGAGCCACCAGACAAGATAGGAACTGCTAGGTTTAACCCAACACTGGTTGAGTTACTTTCGCCTGTCGCTGTAATGTCGGTTTTGTCGAAGTTATTGGCGTCATCGTGTCGATAGCTGGCTGAAAGCGATACGGTCGGTAAGAAGTTCGAACCGCTCTCTTTTAAGCTTCTGCGGCTTCTCTCGACGTTTTTCTTAGCCACTAACAAGTCGTTGTTGAGCTTTAACGCTTGATCCATGATTGATCGTTGTTCGGTGTCGTTTATCTCTTTTAAAGGCACACTTTCGTAGATATCTTGAGACGGAGTGATAGGGTATTGAATCTGAATCGATAGCCCGTTGAGAATGACGCGACGGTCTTTCTGCAAGGTTCTCAATCGATTCGACACACCTTCTTTCTGAGCAATCACTTCGTAAAGCTCACTGGCGGCTGTATTGCCGAGTTCCACATTGCGTCGCATCTGATGTTCACGCGTCTCAGACGACTTAAGCTCTACCTTGGTCGCTTTAATTTGTGCGTTGTTTTTCAAATACTCAAAGTATTGAGAGCCGATTTCTGAAATAGTGCTTTGGATTTTGTTCTCGTGTTTAATCTCTTCAATGTTGAAGTCGAGCTTTGCCGTCCCATATTTGAAAATATCGCCCAGATTGAAGATCGATTGAGAAAGGGAAAGGCTGTAGCTGTTCGAGTTATAGCTTGAAGTTTCATCAGGCACACTTGATAGCAAGGTTTCATTTTCATTCCATGTGGTATCGGCAGCACCATTGAGGGAAGGAAGAAATTTTGAGCGGCTGATACCAATGTTGTACTCGTTCTCTTCGACCCCTTTATCACTCGCCCGAAGAGAAAGGCTGTTCTGCAGACCGAGTTCTACCGCCTCAAGCAGGGTAGTCGCCGATGCTGAAGGTGTCGTGCTTAATGTAAGCGCAGCTATGATGCTGCTAGTTAAGTTTTTGTACCGCCACATACTTGTTGATCACCTTGATGATTTGGTCGCTTTTATAAGGTTTGCTGATTACGTAATCCATTCCGGCCTCAATACAAGCCTGGTGTTCGTTACTGCTGGTCAATGCGGTTGCACCTATGATGGTACAAGGGTTTTTCTCGTTTTCTTGTTCGAATTGGCGAATGCGTTTTGTGGCTTCGATGCCACCCATACCCGGCATGATGCAATCCATGAAGATGATGTCAGAACGCTTGTTCATAAAGTGCTTCACGGCATCGGCGCCATCGCCAACCATGTCTGGTTCATATTCTTGTTTGGTCAAGATTCGTTTCAGTAAAATTTGTTGAACTCGGTCATCCTCTACGATAAGGAATGAGCTGTTTTCCATCTGTTCTTCCGATGCTTCCGCTTCCATAATGGTGAGTAGGTTTGGAATGAACTCATAAGGGATAGCAGGAGCGTTGATGATTTTGTCGACGAAGCTATGACACTCTTGTGCTTGCTGAGTGTTGGTCACTGACAACAGTAACTTGGTATTTGGGTGGTTCTTAAGCTGAGATTTCACCGTCTTGCTCAACGACGGCAGCTTGTTGGGTTCAAAGGTATCGGTCAACATTATCGCATCGTAATCACCGAACGTTTTCGCCGCTGAGAAAAGCTCATTTGCAGTGCGAATCTCGGTGATATCAAGCCCCAAGTTACTGAGCATTTTCTTCATCACATCGATGCGAACTTGAGTATTAGCACACAAGAGTAAACGCTTGCCATCAAAGCGAGTTTTCTCTGTGTGGAAGTTCTTAGCCTTAAGATCCAGTTCAATCTGGAAACGTTCCTGAGCCCCTGATTGGAACCAGTGACTCTCGTAATATCCGTAATCTTTTAATACGCTTTTTGCTAAGTCATCTGTGCTGGCTGTATGGTCTTTGTGGGCGCTCCAATGGAGTTTATTGAGCTTGGCAACAGAGACATCCAGCGTTGATAAGAAGTTGAGGTTGATGGTGACACGGGTATTTTCCATGTCAGAAGCCGCACCCGATTCAATCGTCACAAACAGCTTCTTATTTGATTTGAGTTGAATAGCGTTAGAAAGTTGAAGGAACAGTATCCAGAATAAGCTGGTGGATTGGCCTGCAACACGATTCGGTAAGTTGTCTGAGATAAAACAGTCAAGTTCGCCTTCATTTCGCTGAATTTTGGCACTGATATGAATCATCAATTCCGACAAGACGTTGAGTAGTGAAAATTCTTTCGACTTACTTTCCGTACCCTGTGAAATCAAGCGATTATAGTTTTCTGCTAACTCAGATAGTGTGCTACACGCAGAGGTAATATCGTTCGCCATCAACACGCCGTTTTCATCGGTTTCTTGAACCAGATATTGGACGCCACCGTTGATGGTGTTTGTAATTCCGCGAATCTCATAGCCGATCAGCGCATACAGTTGTTTGTAGAGATCGTTGTTGCGCTTTTGGTCTTCTAATTTACTGAAGATAAGTTTGAGATGAGAGTAGATCTGACGCTGTTTGGGGTTGATGCTCACTTCATTAAGAAGCTCTTCAAGACGTTGTAAATCTAGCTGCTTCAGTTCTTGATACAGGGCATCGAATTCATAGTCGATCTCTCGTTCGTTGGAGCTGGATTTTTTCAGTTTCAACATAGCAACTGAGTTGGATAGAATCGTAATCACAGCCAATATCACGACCACCATAAACAACCAGATAAAGAACTCGTTTTTTTCTGACATTAAGTCATTTGCATGGTTGTTAAACATGGTGCGATAGTTGTCGTCCATCTGCAGATAGTTATTGGTCAATGAAAGGTACAAGCCTAATACGTCGTTACGTGTTTTTGCGCTATCGGAGAAACGATTAATCGCCAATTCCAGTTGTGTGTATTCAGTTGCCCCAACCAAGCTGAACTCGGTTTTGTTCAACGAGGCTAAAGAGCGAAATTCATCAATTTCAAGCTTCAAGTTAACCAGGTTGAATTCGTTAGTGCCGCAAGTGTTGGTACTTAAACACTGTTGCAGAGTTTGAATATCTTGTTCTATGGTCTGATTAAGCTTCTGGGCTTGTATGAGCAGTGGGGCGCTTTGCACTTGTGCGACTGAATCTATTTTTGACCAAGAAAAGTATAAATAGAAAGCGAGCGCAGCCAATACCACGCTAAATAGTATGCTTAGACGTAGGGCGGGTATGGAAATATTGTACGAAGGTTTACCGCTCATTGATTATCTCTCATCGAAAGCATCCTCGATGGCTGACATCACCGGTTTCGCAGCGTATTCGATCACGCGACGCGAGCCTGTTTTCACATCAGCGGTAAACTCCATGTAAGGTGATAACTTGTATTGAGTGCCTCCTCGTTCAAGAAAGTTTCGGTCAATTTCAATCTCAGCTAAATAGAATTCAGCGTCTTCTTCTTCGTATGATGAACGGCTGATTGAGGCGATGGTTCCCTCAACAAACCCGTATTTTGCAAAGTTATAGGTATCCATTTTTACTTTCACTGCCTGACCAATTTCGACAAATCCCATGTCTTTACGTGGGATCTTCGCTTCACCGTGTAACGAATTATTTATTGGGGCAATATCGGCGATACTTTCTCCTGGCGGAATCACAGCAGAACGGAAATTGAAGTGAAGTTTATCGACCACACCATCGACTGGCGAGTAGACGACTAGGCGATCAACCTTGTCGGAATGCTGCGGTTGTAAGATTCGCTTTAGCTTGAGGTCTTTGTTCGCTTGAATGATTTGTGCTTGGTACTCAGAGTTTCGATTCTCAACCAAGTCACGGTGTTGCTTTTCCAGTTTGTCGAGTTGGAAACGCTCATTCATCACAGATTCGTCAAGGTTCTCAATCTCACGCACCATATTCGACTCTTGTACTTTCATGTTAAGAACGTCGACATAAGACGCCATCTCTTCTTTATAGAGGGTGTTTTTGATGTTGAGCTGCTTACGTATCAGAGAGAGTTGATTCTCTGAACTTTTGCGACGCTTTAACATTGAACTGATCAACGAGTTCTTGTGCTTAATATCGTGTGTAATGAGTTCTTCATTTGAACGGTTTTTAGAGAATTCTTGTCTCCAGGTATTCATGTTGACCTGAACTTGCTCAGGGTATTTCTCAATGAAAGCGTCGAAGTTAGGCTCTATCATGTCGCGTAAGCTTTCATAACGAATCTTATCGAGCTCTATCTGAATAATTTCAGTATTGACGGTATCAAGTTGAGTGTTACGGTCAAGTGAGCGTATTCGAGCGATAGGTTGGCCCTCATAAACGACTTCCCCTTTTCTGACTAACAATTCTTCTAATATCCCGCCTTCTAAATGCTGAACTTTCTCAACATCCGATTCCAATAGCAGTTCGCCACGTACAGAAACAACAATATCGATACGTGCTTGTGACGCCACCGCAATAGCGACCAAAGCGAGCAAGAATATAATGAGCAACGTTTTGTGAACGCTGGTCATGGCACTAGCAAGCACAATAGTGTCATCAGCTGTGACCTTAGAAGCCTCGTTATTGGAAACGAGTGCTTTTCTGAGGTGATGTTCTATTTGGTTATTGCTCATGACTGACCTCGGTTACTTGCCATCTATTACTTCCTTAATATCCAACAAGTGGTTGATTTGTCGATTGACGTTGTGCAATTCAGTTTTTACATCCTCTATTAGATCTTCCGGCGCAGGAAACTCGTGTCTACTCAAGTGTTCCAATTTGGCCATTTTTGGCGGAAGGTCTTGGTCGCAAAGCAACGTTAAGATGGTCTTCAATCGTTTTGAGTAACTATTGAGTTCATCAAAATGATTACCGTTATGAAGCGCTTCTATATTTAGGGCTGCGTCAGAAAAGTCATTGTAAAAGTCGCCTAATAGCAATTGCAGCCCTTTGTGGTTGTTGTCGACCGAGCGCAACAAATTCGTCATGTCTATCATCGCTCCACTGCCTTAATTGCTTTAATCACAATAACTAAGGATCTTTAAAGGCAGTTTTCAAATTTTTTTTGATTCTTTCTCTTTAAAAAGAAATTATGAAAAATGTTGTATAAAAAATTGGTTTTTCAAAATGATGTCCTTTAATGCCTCTATAAATACGATCAGTTAGCTAGTAGCAACGGAGGCTGTAATGGCAGGCGAAAATAACCAAAACAACCAAAATGAAGATCTAAATGACGCGGTAGAACAAACGGACACGAACGACGCGGGTACGCCCTCCCAACAGCAGAATCAGCAAAATCAACAAAACACGATTGCGTCGACAATAGCGACGGGTGCTGAAAATGCGGATGCGGCAGACGAAGTTAACCAGGCTTTAGACGAAAATCCGAGTGGTGCAGGTAATGCTGAAGATGCCTCTGTTTCTGGTGCGGCTGTGCAAGAAGAGACGCCAGAAAGTGATGGAGATTCAGACGCTGCACAATCCAATGTAGTTGGTGGAGCCGCTTCTGAAGCTGGCTCGGATAACGCTGCTGGCAGTGGTGGCGGTGCTGGAGCGGGCGCACAAGCTGTAGGTGGTGATATCGCAGAGGCTGCGACAGGTGGTGTAGACGCTGAAGGTAATGAAGAACAAGGCCAAGCTGCGCGTACTTCAGCAGCGCCGAGTGCGACATCTTCAGAGTCGGGTGACCAACAAGTTGGTGATGAGCTAGATTCACAAACAGTAGAAGAGACGTTTGCAGTTGATGTTCAAGCTTCTGACGAAGAGACCATTAGCGAAGTAGAGGATGACTTTGATTCTGAAACGGTAAGCGAAACGTTTAAAATCAAAGTGGAAAGTGAAAATGATGCGCCAGAAGCTGAACAAGATCTGGCTTACATCATGGATGAAGATGGCTCCATAACATTCACTCAAGAACAATTACTCGAATACGCAAGTGATGTAGATGGGGACGAGCTTGTTGCTTCTAACGTTCAAGTTGGTGATGATGCAACAGTTCAAGACAATGGTGATGGTACTTTCACCGTTGTTCCTTCAGCTGATTTTAATGGTGAACTTGACCTTACTTTCGACATCAGTGACGGCCAAGAAACGATTAGCAGCGCAATTGATTTAACGGTACGCCCGATTAATGACGCGCCTGTTCCTGAAGATAAAACGTTTGAAATCGAGGAAGACGGAACTCTTGTATTCACCGACGCTGACCTCCTTTCTGGTGCTACAGACATCGAAGGTGACAACCTTACAGTTGAAGGTGTGACCTACGATGGTGGCGACGGTATTCTTACTGACAATGGCAACGGTACGTACACCTTTGCGCCAAATGAAAACTTCAATGGCGACGTAAACTTCGGCTTCGATGTATCAGACGGCACCGATACGGTCTCTGCCAACATCGATGTGAGTGTAACTGCCGTTGATGATGCACCGGTGTCAGGCGATTTAGCGTACTCAATCGATGAAGATGGTTCTATCCGTCTAAGCCAAGAGCAACTGTTATCACAAGCATCTGATGTTGAAGGCGATGACCTTACTGCTAGCGGCCTAATGGTTGACGGTGATGCAACGGTTGTAGCTAATGATGACGGCAGCTTCACCATCACGCCAGATGAGAACTTCAATGGTGATATCGATATTAGCTTCGATATCTCAGATGGTACCAATACGGTTCAAGCATCGGCTGACCTAACCGTTAACCCAGTTAATGACCTGCCAGTACCTCAAGACCAACAGTTCAGCGTTGAAGAAGACGGCACACTTATTTTCACTGATGCTGACCTATTAACAGGTGCGACTGATATTGAAGGCGACAACCTAACGGTTGAAGGTGTGACCTACGATGGCGGTGACGGTATTCTTACCGACAATGGTAATGGCACATACACCTTCGCACCGAATGAAAACTTCAATGGCGACGTAAACTTCGGTTTTGATGTGTCTGACGGCACCGATACGGTCTCTGCAAACATCGATGTGAGTGTAACTGCGGTTGATGATGCGCCTGTGTCTGGTGACTTAGCTTATTCAATCGATGAAGACGGTTCGATTCGTCTAAGCCAAGAGCAACTGTTATCACAAGCCTCTGACGTGGAAGGCGATGACCTGACTGCCAGCAGCCTAACGGTTGGCGGTGATGCAACCGTTACTCAAAACGATGATGGCAGTTTCACGATTACGCCAGATGAGAACTTCAATGGCGACATTGATATCAGCTTCGATATCTCAGATGGTACCAATACCGTTCAAGCTTCTGCCGATTTAACCGTTAACCCAATCAATGACCTGCCAGTTCCTCAAGATCAGCAATTCAGTGTTGAAGAAGACGGTACTTTACTGTTCACAGACGCGGATCTGCTTACAGGCGCAACGGACATTGAAGGTGACAACCTAACGGTTGAAGGTGTGACCTACGACGGTGGTGACGGTATCTTGACCGACAACGGTAATGGTACGTACACCTTCGCTCCTAATGAAAACTTTAATGGCGACGTAAACTTCGGTTTCGATGTCTCAGACGGCACCGATACGGTATCAGCTAACATTGATGTGAGCGTTACGGCAGTTGATGATGCGCCTGTATCGGGTGACCTCGCGTACTCAATCGATGAAGATGGTTCTATCCGTCTAAGCCAAGAGCAATTACTTTCTCAAGCGTCTGACGTAGAAGGCGATGACCTGACAGCTAGCGACCTTACGGTTGGCGGTGATGCGACGGTTGTAGCCAACGATGACGGCAGCTTCACGATTACGCCAGATGAGAACTTCAATGGTGACATCGATATCAGCTTTGATATCTCTGATGGCACCAATACCGTTCAAGCTTCAGCAGACCTAACCGTTAACCCAGTTAA